>NZ_CDSC02000515.1 GCF_001298715.1 Bathymodiolus azoricus thioautotrophic gill symbiont | reverse complement strand
TAAGGATTTTTATGAGAATTTTGCATACAATGTTAAGAGTAGGGGATCTAGATAAATCTATTGCTTTTTATACCGAAGTGTTAGAGATGCGTTTATTGCGGCAAAAAGATTACCCTAAGGGCGAATTTACTTTAGCATTTTTAGGCTATGGTGATGAAGCAGAAAATACCGCTATTGAACTGACTTACAATTGGGGGAAAAGTGACTATCAGATAGGCACAGGATTTGGACACATTGCCATCAATGTAGAGGACGTATATCAGGCAGTTGAAGTAGCAAAACAACTGGGTGTTGAAGTTACCCGTGATGCGGGGCCAATGAATGCTGGGGAAACAATTGTTGCATTTTTAAAAGACCCTGATGGGTATGAGATTGAGTTACTTTCTAAAAAGTTTTAATCAAAAAATCATCAAACATAGA
>NZ_CDSC02000114.1 GCF_001298715.1 Bathymodiolus azoricus thioautotrophic gill symbiont | reverse complement strand
TTTTTTAATCTTATGCCTTCAATAATTGCAGCGAGAACAATGTCTCTGTCGTTGGATTCGATGGTTTTGTCTTTGAATGTTTGGGTGGTTTCATGACCTTTCCCAGCAATGAGTAGACATTCATTCTCACCCAAAGTGATAACAGCTGTTTCAATGGCGAGTTGCCTGTCTAGGGTAATATCCACCTCATAACTATCGTCAATGCCATCAAGAATATCATTAATAATAGCCTGAGGGTCTTCATCTCTTGGATTGTCGTTGGTCAAAATAAGTGTGTTGGCGTGTTTGGATGCAATCTTACCCATTTTTGCGCGTTTGTCTTGGTCACGATTACCGCCACAACCAAATACCGCTCGAATGTTGTGTGTTGGGTAATGTTGTTGTAAGGTGATAATGGCATTCTCAATAGCATCTGGTGTGTGAGCGTAATCTATCCATATTAAATGATTGTCAATTTTTTGCATTCGACCTAAAGGCGGCTTGAGCTTGTGTAGCAATGGAATAATTTTTTCTTGTTTAAATCCAAAGGTTTTGAGTGTATTGAATGCTGATAAAACATTAAGTAAGTTGAATTTGGCCAAAAAAGGCACTTCAAAAATATGATTTTGCAAGGTGACTAAAAAGCCTTGTTCGGTTGGTCGAATATCATCAAAATCATCCAAACCAAAATCGATAATTTCCCTACCTTTGGCAGCGACTAAGAAATCAGCATAATGTGCATCATCGCGATTAAGAATCGCAAATTGGACACTTGCTAATGAGAACAATCGTGCTTTGGTTTGTTGATAAGCATCCAAATCTTTGTGATAATCTAAATGGTCTTGTGTGAGGTTAGTAAATACTGCGTGGGTGATGTTCAGTCCTGCAATTCTATCTTGGTCAATGCCGTGTGATGAGACTTCTAGTATGACTGTTTTAATGCCATCTTTAGCGTATCCATCAAGTGTGCGATACAGGGTCAAAATGTCAGGCGTGGTTTGCTCAGAGTGTTGTTCAGAATGACTAATGCCAAGTGTGCCAATGAGTCCATTTTTGATGCCTAAGCGTTCTAATAGTTGCGAGATAAAACAAGCCACTGAAGTTTTACCATTCGTACCAGTAATGCCAACCAAATCTAGCTTTAAAGCATCTCCATATATCTGTTGCGTCAAGGCAACTAAGTGTGTGGATAAGTTATCAATACGAATGGTAGGTACGCCACACTCAAAGTCTTTTGAATCAATTAATACGCACACACATCCCTTGTCAATAGCTTGTTCAATATAGTCTGCACCATGACCTGTTGTACCTTGTAAGGCAACAAAGACATCACCATTTTGCACTTGCTGTGAATTGAGACACAAACCTTGAACAACAAAGTCAAAATTAGTCGGAGTGATATTGTGAAGGAGTTGTTGAATATTCATATAGGGTATTATAAAAGAAGTTCGGCAAATAACAGGCTATTTAAGAATATTATAATTTACTGATAGTTTTGTGATTTCTGTTGAGATAGAGTAGAATTTCAGACCTTTATATTTAATGGAAGAGTAAATGGCTTTAACACGTAGGGATTTTATCAAGGTATTAGGTGCTGGTTCAGCGGTAGGTTTAATTGGTGGTTGTGGCAATGATACCAATAAATTGTCTTCTCAAGACAATATGTATGAAGTCGCAAAGACAGGTAATGCGCGTATTTTGCATATTACCGATACTCATGGTAATTTATTACCAAACTATTTCCGTGAGCCAAATGTTAATCTAGGTTTTGGGTCTACTTTTGGAAAATTGCCACATGTGGTGGGTAACAAATTACTCAAAGAAATCGGTGTTAAGCCAGATTCGCCAGAAGCCTATGCATTTACTTATAATAATTTTGAAGAATTGGCGGCTAAATACGGCAAAACAGGTGGTTTTGGACAGATTAAAACCGTCCTAGATTCATTGCGTGAGAGTGCAGGGGGTGTGCAAAATACGCTAACTGTTGATGGTGGTGACACATGGCAAGGTTCTGGCACCTCACTTTGGACGCGTGGTGCTGATATGGTTGAAGCCTGTAATATGTTGGGTGTTAATGTAATGGTCGGACACTGGGAATTTACCTATAAAGAAGAAGAGACGCTGAAAAATATTGGTTTTTTCAAAGGTGATTTTTTGGGTCAAAATGTGCGTATCTTAGAAGATGCTTTGCTGGGTGATAAGTACATTGCTATGACAGAAAAATATGACGGCAGAGGGCTTTATAACGAAGATGATGCATTGCCATTCAAACCTTATGTGATTAAAAATGTGGGCGGGCATCGTATTGCAGTCATTGGTCAAGCATTCCCTAGAACTTCAAATGCCAATCCACAAAAATACTTCTTCCCAGATTGGTCATTTGGTTTGCGTGAAGACGAAATGAGTGAGTTAGTGGCTGATATTCGTGAAAATGAGAAGCCTGATGCGGTGATTGTAGTTTCTCATAATGGTATGGATGTGGATATTAAGATGGCATCGCGTGTGGTCGGTATTGATGCTATTTTTGGCGGACATACACATGACGGCATGCCAAAACCTGTTGAAGTGAAAAATGCAGGCGGTGTTACTGTGGTTACTAATGCAGGTTGTTCGGGTAAATATATCGGCGTGATGGATTTGGACATTAAAGACCATAAAGTTATGGGTTATAACTATAAAATGTTGCCGATTATTACCAACTTAATTAAACCTGATGCAGCAGTTGTCTCATACATTAATAAAATGCGTAACACCAAATACGATAAGAATGTGGTTGAAGCACGAAGTAGCACAATGAGTAATAATCCAGACCGAATGGGCAAAACTTTTGATGCAATTTTGACTGAGAAACTTTGTACCACTGAACAAACCCTTTATCGTCGTGGTAATTTTATGGGTACTTGGGATCAAGTATTGGTTAATTCACTACGCGAGGAGCATGATGCGGACTTTGCGATGTCAGCAGGTGTACGCTGGGGTACATCAGTATCAGCAGGGCACGATGTTACTATGGAAGACTTGATGACCAATACCTCAATGACTTATGGAGAAACTTATGTGAACGAGTTAAAAGGTTCGCAATTGAAAGAAATTTTAGAAGGCATTGCTGAAAATCTCTTTGTACAAGACCCCTATTTGCAATCAGGTGGCGATATGGTGCGTATGGGTGGATTGGATTACACCATTGACCCTGCACAAAGTTTAGGCAATCGTATTAGTAATATTGTTGATGATGAGGGCACGGCCATTGATGTGAATAAATCTTATAAGGTATCAGGCTGGGCACAAGTTGGCTCCGTGGGTAATGGCCGCTTGATGTGGGATGTGGCGGCAGATTATTTGCGTAAACAAAAACATCTTAATCTTAAGAAAGTCAATCACCCAACCATTAAAGGCGTGAAAAACAACCCAGGTATTGAAAATTATGCGGGGAAAATCATTTAAAACAATATGATAGCCTTGATTAAAAACACCTTTAGAAACCTTTGGTTTCGTGATATCGGTGAGGAGTCTATTCATATTAATAATACCGCAGTGCGCATTCGTGCGGGTATTTTATTGATTATTCCCATTTATATGGTTTTTACTTTGGTTGATGTGGTGTATGGCCCGACTTGGGAGATAACGACTGATTCTATTGCGATTGATACCTATGATATGGATTTTGAAGACCGTACGATTTATAAAGTTGAAGCAACAAAAAGAGTATTTGACTACGCTTTTCAAACCAAATTATTGATTTATGCTTTGCTTGAAATGTTATTGAGTTTGTCGGTTATCGGCTCAAGATTTTCGCCGACTATTCTATTGGCAAGTTTTTTAACACTTGGTAAAGAGTCTGCGTGGAAGCCACTCGGGCCAAAGCGTTGTGCATGGCTATTGGGTGCCAGTTTTATTTCCGTATGTATCGTGTTTTTTAATCCAGATGCAATAGCATCATGGGTGAACAGTTTGTTAGGCACTAGTATTCCTGTTGATGAAAATTATGTACCTTCTTGGTTGGCGTTGAATTTAGTATGGGCATGCTTATTATTTATGTGGTTAGAGGCAATTATCGGTTATTGCGCAGGTTGTAAGCTTTATGCAGTATTAGCGCGCGCAGGTCTTATTAGTCGTCATTGTGAAGCTTGTGATAACATTGATTGGGATGAAATAAAGCGTAAAAAGCAAGAAAGACTAGACAAGAAAAATAAGACATAAATGCCAAGACTGCTAAAGCCTCTCGCCTTATTTTTTTTGTTGATGGGCGCATCAATCGCAGATGTGGTTAAACCTGCTTTGGTGGAAATCTCCATCTATCCCGATAAAAAAGTTGAAGTCGTTATTGACCTTAGTCTTGAAGCGGTGATGACGGGTATTGGTACACAATATAAAAACACCACTGATGCACCAAATGCAGCTGAATATGACGAATTACGTGCGTTAGCGCCTGAAGTTTTACGCCAGCGTTTTAAGAATTTTGAGGTGAAATTTTTAAATAAACTGCAGCTGAACATTAATCATCAAGTGCAAAACTTGTATTTGGAAAATATCAAAATAGATATTATAGGCTACAAAAAACGCCCCAGAAAAACGCTACTTACTTACACTATACAACTTAGAGAATGGCCAAAAACCTTGTCATGGCAATATAATAAGGAATATGGCGATAGCGCACTGCGTTATCAGGTATTTGAAAAAAATGAATATAATTGGAGTCAATGGCATTGGTTGCGTAACGGTGCAACAAGTGGTGTGATTGATATTAACCACCCAGAACCAATGACAACCATGCAAAGAATGCTGCAATTTGTAAGCATTGGTTTTGAGCATGTTATTCCATTAGGTTGGGATCACATTTTATTTATTATTGGCATGGCATTGTCTTCATTGATGTGGCGACGACTGTTGTTATTGGTCAGTGCTTTTACACTAGCACATACTTTAACATTAGGCTTGGCAATGCTTGATGTCGTAGAAATATCAGGGCGAATTATTGAGCCACTGATTGCTTTTTCAATTGCTTATGTGGCAATTGAAAATTTATTGCCCAATCCATCCATCAAGCGAAAAAGTATCATTGTATTTTTATTTGGGCTTGTGCATGGACTAGGCTTTGCCAGTATGTTAAAAAGTTTTAAAATGTCATCAGACAACTTTTTGAGCACATTAATCAGTTTTAATATCGGTGTTGAATTGGCACAAATTGTAATTGTATCAGGCGTAGTATTGCTTTTATTTTTCATAAAATCACTGAATTTAAATTATAAAAAAATAGCCATCGTCCCAACCTCAATTGTTATTTCTTTAATTGGAATTTGGTGGGGCATAGAACGAATTACTGGCTAATATTTCTACCATTCTTTTACCATGAAGCTTTTTTGTTTAGACAAAGAATTTAATTCAAAATTCAAATGTTAACCCAAGGTCGTAGGACCCTGTAAACCAGATTGTGTAAAGTCCTCTCTAAAAAATCATAGCACTAACCCGTTTACTCCGCTTTGGTTTCTCTTTTGATAAAATAACAACTCTCGCTATAACTATCCTTATATTTTAAATGAACGTATATTAAATAGTCAGCCCTTAAAAACAACACAAAACATTGATTTATAACAATAAAACCAAGAATAACCCTAGACAAATCAA
>NZ_CDSC02000197.1 GCF_001298715.1 Bathymodiolus azoricus thioautotrophic gill symbiont | reverse complement strand
GGATTTTATCAAAAGAGGAACAAAAAGTATTTTCTACACCACCAATCTTAACTAATTTTTTTTGGCGCATAAAAAAACCTTGACAAAATTATTTTTAAATGATACAGTGAATTTTTTAATTATTATTTTTTAAAAATGAAAAACACAACAAATACACTGAAAAAACTAACTAAACTCCTTGCAATTGCCATCATTTCAATCTCTTTAAATGCTTTTAGTCTTGTGGGTCCACTCATCACAATCAGTACTAATCATGTTAGTGCTACTACTGGAATCGCTATTACACCTGTTACCATCACCAATACAGGTGATACTGCTTTTGATTACTCAATTTCCCCTGCTATTTCCAATGGCTTATCCTTTAATACAAAAACTGGGACTATCTCTGGAACGCCAATTGTTGCATCTAATCCAGTGACTTATGTTGTAACAGCAACAGCAATTAATTTCTTCTTTACCTTTATTACTGACACTGCAACTGTTGTTATTGCTGTTGGTGTCGGCGATATTAATCTGGCCTTTGGAAAACATGCCACGCAATCCAGCATATATCTATACCACGATATCATCCCTGTTGCCGGCTATGCAGTGGATGGTAACACTGATGGCTATTTCTTAAATAAGAGCACAACCCATACCGAATATGAACACGGTGCTTGGTGGCAGGTTGATCTAGGCAGTCAGAAAAAGATTAATAAAATCATTATCTACAACCGCACTGATTGCTGTGCAGCTAGACTAGCCCACTACCAAGTTAGTATTTCTAATGAAGCAGACTTCAGTACCCACACCTATCAACAAGACTTTCATACCACGCCTAATCCTAAAAAAACCATTAAATTAGACGCACCAGGTAAACAAGGGCGCTATGTTAAAATCCAGTTGCTTACCAAAAGCTATCTGTCTCTAGCAGAAGTTCAGGTTATGGGTATTGATCCTTTGCGTTTTGCTAAGGTGGATTATTCTAGTGCTCAAAATGATTTTGGTGGGGTTAATAATGCGCCAAATTATGCTAATAGAAATACCTTTGCCGCCCTTAAAGCCGATGGCTCAGTCATGGTGTGGGGCGGAGGAGTACCTTCTGAAGTCAAAAAAGCACTCACTGGTAATGGTGACTATACCGAGATTTATTCAAATGAATATGCCTTTGCTGCCCTTAAAGATGGTGGTTTCATCAGGGCGTGGGGTGATCCATATTCTGGAGGTAAAAACGCACCTTCTGGCAGTGGATATACCAAGATTTATTCAACTGATCAAGCCTTTGCCGCCCTTACGCACGATGGCTCAATCAAGGCGTGGGGTAACTCATATTCTGGAGGCACGGGTGCACCTGCTGGCAGCGGCTATACCAAGATTTATTCTAATAAAAGAGCCTTTGCCGTCCTTAAACCCAATGGTTCAATCAAGGCGTGGGGGCACTCATATTTTGGAGGCAAAAAAGTACCTACTGGCAAAGGATATACCAAGATTTACTCAAATGCACTTGCCTTTGCTGCCCTTAAAGCTAATGGCTCAATCAAGGTGTGGGGTAGCGCAAAGTATGGGGGTAAAAACGCACCTTCTGGCAGAGGATATACCAAGATTTATTCAACTACTGATGCTTTTGCTGCCATGAAAGCTGATGGCTCAATCACGGTGTGGGGCCATCCAGATTCTGGAGGCAAAGACGCACCTACTGGCAAAGGTTATACCAAGATTTACTCAAATGCATATGCCTTTGCTGCCATGAAAGCTGATGGCTCAATCAAGGCGTGGGGAGACTCAGATTTTGGAGGCAAAAAAGCACCCACTGGCAAGGGTTATACCAAGATTTACTCAAATGCACTTGCCTTTGCTGCCCTTAAAGCCGATGGCTCAATTGCGACATGGGGTAACTTAGAGAGTGGAGGCAAAAAAGCACCCAACGCACCCACTGACAAAGGCTATATCAAGATTTATTCAACCGATAAAGCCTTTGCTGCTCTTAAAGTTGATGGTTCGATTACGACATGGGGTGACTTAGGGAATAAACACACAAACGCGCCCACTGACAAAGGCTATG
>NZ_CDSC02000219.1 GCF_001298715.1 Bathymodiolus azoricus thioautotrophic gill symbiont | reverse complement strand
ACAACTTTTTAAAATTGCCTTTAACAGGTATGCGTAAAAGAGTGATAAATATTGATAAAAATATCTATGTTGTAGAAAGCAACTCTGGTCGGTATTGGACTAGAAGTCGTATTGCTTCTCCTAGGCCCGAGTATAAAACGGTAATTACCCATCCTTGGTATTACGGTTGGATATTCTCTAAAAGTACAAGAGTGCATGTAGAAATAAGACTTAGAGCAAACAGTTTAGTTTTTAATAGTGCAGCAGGTTCGGTCAGCTTTAAAGATGATCTTCCAAATCTTGGTCTTGCTCTGCGTTGTATAAAATCTGAACCTCTGCCTCCCATCCCAGATTGGCTGCAAGATCTTTTCAATTGGTTTGGCATTAAAGCATAGGTATAAAAATGCTTATTTTATAAACCCTAAGACAGATATAAGTAGTTAATAAGACGATTTTTTTTGAAAATGGCATAAACACAAAACACATTTTCATCCTTAAAAAACAATGGTCTATTTTTTTTAATTTTAAAGAGAGTTTTTCAAAAAATGTATTTGAAAAACATTTGGAGTATATATGAAACTAATAAAATTTAATTTTCTAACATTAATTTTGAGTGCCTTAATAACATTTAATGTCGGCGTTGCAGGATCTTTGTGTACTCCAGATAACGATGAATTTGATGACCGAATAACGAATCAAGATAGCACCGACCCAGAACTCCAGGTAGAAGACATCCCCACAACAGATGAGATTGGCACCACCGCTTCTGAGAATATTGCTAGTACTGCAGCAGAGACAACTGGGGCTTTAGAGGCACCAATAATGGACACGGCTGTGTTGACTGCAGAAGTAGCAGTAGAAGTTATCGGGGTTATCGGTGTAGCTATAGCAGTAGGAATGGTAATTTATCACATTGTAACGGTTTTTGAAGATCCCAATGCAACAACCGCAGATAAAATAGCATCTTTTTATAATTGGACATTAGCATTTAATATAATTTCTGATTTTGGGCCTTCTCCAACAGACAGAGAAGAGGAAAAATTGAATAAAATATTAAAAGCTGTTAATGGTGATTATATATATGAATCCCCTAAGGCAGAGGTTCAAGATATGACTAAATTTGCATCAAAAGTTCATGACCTTCTGATCTCAGGAATGAACAACACAGAGGGTTTAGAAAAAATTTATTCCGAACATGGACGGGATTTGTTTTTCACCTATAGGAAGCAATATTTTACATCTGTTCAAAAATTACAAGCATTACTGGAAAAAGTATATTCAGCCCAATGGATGAAAGGCTCTCCAAAGTTTGTTGCTTTAGAAGAGTTCTTGGATCACTCAATTAAAGGGATGATAACTACACCACCCAGTATTTTGTCTAATCCAACACTTGAACTATGTGGTATTAATGCTGATAGTAACCATGTCTTATCTTTTAAAGATATGAATCCTGGACAAATACAAGGATGTTTGGGTAATATTTTTTACGACTATAAGACTCATTTTAGTGCCTATAAACTAGAGGATTTAATTACAATTAAATCACCAGATACTTCATCTAAAAAACCTCCTTATACAGAAACCGATAAAAATTATCCTTTTTCTGAGTTTTTAGGTAGTTATGTAAAAACTTATAATTTCTTCTTAAGCAATATGAAGATTTCTTATGCCAATGCTTTTTATAAACAAAGAAAACAAGGGAGAGAGAAAATATGTCGTTCAGCAAAAGATTCTGCAGAAAAATTTCTAGTAAAAGCAAAACAACAAGCACGCAAAGCGACAGAAAAAATGTTTAGAGAGCGGTATAATCTTAACAATCAAGGGCAAAACATGAATGCCCTTTGCTGGGACAAATCAGGTTATACAGGTCATAACTATCCTGTTTATGATTGTGTTGTTGTTCCTTACCACCCAAACAAAGATATGGTTCTTATTAATGTCCTTAAAAGCATAGATACTTTACCCCCTTTGATAGATACTCAAATAGAAGAATGTCTTGCTGGAAGAAGCGACGATTATGTAGCATTTGCCAAATTCTTGAACAGAGATCCTATTTCTCCGCTTCTTGATATATCAAATACTGCTCAATCGTTTACCAGTATACTTCTTGGTGTCAAGTCAAATCTTTTGTTTTCTGTTAGGAAAAA
>NZ_CDSC02000116.1 GCF_001298715.1 Bathymodiolus azoricus thioautotrophic gill symbiont | reverse complement strand
ATTCTAGTGCTCAGAATGATTTTGGTGGACTTTATAATGCACCATCTTATCCGAATATATCTGCTTTTTCCACTCTTAAAGCCAATGGTTCAATCAAGGCGTGGGGTGACTCAGATTCTGGAGGCTCAGATGCACCCGCTGGCAATGGCTATACCAAGATTTATTCGAATGCGAGTGCCTTTTCTGTCCTTAAAGCCGATGGCTCAATCAAGGCGTGGGGTGACTCAGATTCTGGAGGCTCAGATGCACCCGCTGGCAATGGCTATACCAAGATTTATTCAACTAGGTCTACCTTTGCCGCCCTTAAAGACGATGGCTCAATCAAGGTGTGGGGTGACTCACGTTTTGGAGGCACAGGTGCACCCACTGACAAAGGCTATACCAAAATTTATTCAAATCTGTATGCCTTTGCCGCCCTTAAAGCCGATGGCTCAATCACGGCGTGGGGTGCACCAGGTTTGGGAGGCTTAGATGCACCTGCTGGCACTGGCTATACCAAGATTTATTCAACTGAGCAAGCCTTTGCTACCCTTAAAGTCGATGGCTCAATCAAGGCATGGGGTTACTCACAATATGGAGGCTCAGGTGCACCCTCTGGCAATGGCTATACCAAAATTTATTCGAATGCGAGTGCCTTTGCTGCCCTTAAAGACGATGGTTCAATCAAGGCGTGGGGTTTATTAGGTTGGGGAGGCTCAGATGCACCCGCTGGCAATGGCTATACCAAGATTTATTCGAATGCGAGTGCCTTTGCTGCCGTTAAAGCCGATGGCTCAATCACGGCGTGGGGTGCATCAGGTTATGGAGGCTCAGGTGCACCCTCTGGCAATGGCTATACCAAGATTTATTCAACTGGTACTGCCTTTGCTGCCCTTAGAGCCGATGGCTCAATTAAGGCGTGGGGTGACTCAGATTCTGGAGGCTCAGATGCACCCGCTGGCAATGGCTATACCAAGATTTATTCAACTAATTCGGCCTTTGCCGCCCTTAGAGCCGATGGCTCAATTAAGGCGTGGGGTGACTCAGGTTTTGGAGGCACAGGCGCACCCACTGATAAAGGCTATACCGAGATCTATTCAAATATAGCTGCCTTTACTGCTATTAAGGCTGATGGCTCAATCAGGACATGGGGTAACCCAAAGTATGGG
>NZ_CDSC02000118.1 GCF_001298715.1 Bathymodiolus azoricus thioautotrophic gill symbiont | reverse complement strand
AAAAGGAGAGTGGGAGCAGTCACAAGTCAGAGGGTTCTTAAGGTACTCTTCTATGTTAATATCTTGCAATGCTTCTTTGTAGTTGAAAATTTTACGGCCAATGCTGTTAAATAAACTCATGTTTGGTAAATGGCAGACAATAATCTTTATTATTGACACACTACTTACAATTAACCCAGTTACTATGACCTTCATCAATGAAAAAAAATCTAATCATCGACAATATATGTTTCTGGCATGGGTATCTCATATAAATAACACCGTTCCAGAAATCAAATTCTATTATATTACTAATTAATTACCAGACAGCATTGTCGTGACTATTCATGACATTATATTATGTACATCTTGTAGGAAAACCTTAGAGAAAACCGAAGAGAAAATCAAGAATGGACAATCCAGAGGCACAGGCAACATTGGGCACACACACAAGATACAGGACGAAGACAAGCAAAGCAAATAACACAACACAAACAAAATAAAAAGATGAACAACACGGACACCACCAAAACAGGGCAAGTCTGCATTTCAACACAATGAACGCGATAATTAATTCGCCAAAAAACTGAGAGTATCTTATTTTGAAATTATTTACTACAAACATGTACGATTGTGGTATTGATTGGTCATTCGAATGACAACACGAAGATGTAACCATATTTGAATTAATCGTTGTTCAACGTTTTCTAAAAATAAGAATTGCTCTATGCAGTTAAAACAAGAGAAATCTAAGCACAGAACAATACTGTATTGAATATTTCACTTTATTGTAGAATAATAATGATTTATTATTAGGAAATAAAGAGGATTTCACTAGAGGATGATTCCGTTCCATATCATCTTTT
>NZ_CDSC02000272.1 GCF_001298715.1 Bathymodiolus azoricus thioautotrophic gill symbiont | reverse complement strand
GGGGTAAATAATAATTTTTTTACAAACGCCTTAAATAAGTAAAATATCCTTGATTACTGGGGATTTATAATTAGGGGTTTATAATGAAAAATTCATTATTAAATATTAAAGGTGTAAGCTGTGCAGCTATTAATGCTGGCATTAAGCGCGCACAAAATTTAAATGCAAATATTGAAGAGTTAGATTTATCTATCGTTTCTTTTGTGCCTGAAACCAAAACAGCAGCAGTATTTACCCAAAATGTTTTTTGCGCTGCGCCTGTGGTGGTGGCAAAAAACCATCTTAATAATAATGTGCGTGCTTTGGTCATTAATAGTGGCAACGCCAATGCAGGTACAGGTGTTGCCAGTGGCAATAAAGGGCTTGATAATGCTTATCAAGTGTGTGAAATGGTAGCGCAATCATTAAATATTGACACTGAACAAGTGTTGCCATTTTCTACTGGTGTTATTGGGCAGCCACTACCAATGCAGTGTTTTAAAGATAACATTGCCAAACTTTCAACGAGATTGGCAAATGATAATTTATCTCAAGTGGCACAAGCAATCCTCACCACTGACTTGGTTGAAAAAACCGCTTCAAAACAATTTACAGTTAATGGAAAAACGGTAGCGATTAGCGGTATTGCCAAGGGTTCAGGTATGATTCGTCCAAACATGGCAACCATGCTAAGTTTTATTTTTACCGATGTTAAAGCCAGTCAACCTGAGTTACAAAGCTGCCTAACAACAGCGACTAATCAATCATTTAATCGTATTACCGTTGATGGCGATACCTCAACCAATGATGCTTGCTCACTCAGTGCGACGGGTGCATCAAAAGTTGAGCTGAGTGATTGCACGGACGAATTTCAACAAGCACTCAATGAAGTAACGCAGACTTTAGCACATAAAATTATCAAAGATGGTGAGGGGGCGACTAAGTTTGTTGAAATTTGCGTTAAAGGTGGCGTGAGTGATGAAGACTGTTTAGAGGTGGCTTACACGGTGGCGCATTCACTATTGGTTAAAACAGCCCTGTTTGCCTCTGATGCCAATTGGGGTCGAATTTTGGCAGCAGTGGGGCGCTCAAATATTGCACATTTAAAAGCTGATGAGGTTAATATTTATCTCGGCGGGGTTTGTATTGTTAGCCGTGGTGAATTGGATGAACATTACACCGAAGCAGCAGGCAGTGCTGAGATGGCAAAGGACAATATTGTTGTTACTATTGAAATCGGTAAGGACAAAACATCTGAGAGTGTATGGACAACAGACTTATCTTATGATTATATAAAAATTAATGCAGAATACCGCACTTAATGTCATTTATATGAATACTTATCGACTATTAATTTCTTGCCCTGATGCACACGGTTTAGTGTCCAAAGTGAGTCAATTTATTTTCAAACGAGATGGTAATATTAAAGAAGCCCATCATCATCTTGATGAACAAAATAAGCATTTTTTTATGCGTATTGAGATTGAATCAAATCTCACTTGTTCATTTGATGAATTTCAGCAAGAATTTGCACAATTGGCTCAAAAGTACCAAATGAATTGGCAGATGAATGATGTCAGAAAACTTAAGCGTGTGTTGATTATGGGCTCAAAGTCGTCGCATTGTGTGGCAGATTTATTGCACCGTGGGCATGAGTCAGAAATGGAAGCTCAGATTATTGGTGTTCTGTCTAACCACGATAAATTGAAAAAACTTGCCAGTTGGTATGATGTAGACTTTAAAAAAGTTGACATCAATAAAGACACTAAAGTATCTGACATGGCAAAGATGATGGATACGGTTGATGCCTTCCAACCTGATGTGATTGTGCTTGCGCGCTATATGCAAATTATTCCAAAGTCAATGTGTGACAAATACAGTGGTAAGATTATTAATATCCACCATTCTTTTTTGCCATCGTTTGTTGGCGCTAACCCTTATGAGCGTGCAGCACAACGGGGCGTTAAACTTATTGGGGCAACCTGTCATTATGTCACCAGTGAGTTAGATGAAGGTCCGATTATTGAGCAAGATGTACTTAGAGTTAATCATAGCGATAGTGCAGAAGAAATGCAACAAATGGGACAAGACATTGAAAAAGTTACACTTGCCAAAGGTTTACAGTACCATCTTGAAGATCGTGTGCTAATTTGTAATAATAAAACTATTGTATTTAGCTAAAGACCTTTTGCCCACTTTCAATGATAAACGCTTTAAAGCGTTGAGCAATGGGTGAAAGTTCTGTTTTGTTACTATGTACAGTATGCCAATGACGCATAACTGGAAATTTATCAATATTCAGTTGTTTGATAATGTCATTTTCAAGTTCCAGTTTAACGGTATGTTTAGATACAAAGCCAATGCCAAGCCCTGCTTGAACTGCTTCAATGATTGCTTCATTTGAGTTAATTTCGATTTCAGAGTTAAACTTCATACCTAGAATGCGTTCAATAGTAATACGCGTTCCAGAGCCTTGTTCACGCGTAATTAGAGTTTCTTTACTGAGTGCCTTAATAGAATTCTTCTTGTTTTTAAGCAAAGGGTGATCAGGGTGGGCAATGGCAATGAGTGGGTTTTCCATAAATGGCTGTGTAATCAGCGACATATCCGCAGGAGGCTCACCCATAACCACCAAATCAGAACTGTGATTAGATAATTTTTCTAACAAGAGTTTACGGTTAGTTACTTCCAAGTGGAAGGTCATATCAGGGTATTGTTGTTTAAATTGTGCCAATACGCGTGAAACAAAAGAATTGGTGGTGGTAGCAACTGAAATCTCTAAATGCCCAGAGTCAGGGTTTAAGGTTTGCTCGATATCTGCCTTTGATTGTTCCAACTTAGCAATCACTGTTAAACAGGTTTGGTAGAATTTCTTACCAATATGCGTGGGTGAAACTTTTTTGCCTTTAGTGCTGAGTAATTCTGCACCGATATTTTGTATCAATTGCTGTATTTGCATATACACTGCAGGTTGGGTAATATAAAGTTCTTTACTTGCTTTGGTGAAACTTTTTAAGCGCACAACCGCTTCAAAGCTATAGAGTTGCTTAAGGGTGTAATTAATCATAAATAAAATTTATTATTTAATAAATAAATATTATTTTACATTATTTATTTATTATTGTATGATATGTGTTCTTTTAATGAAAGGAGACCATAGAAATGGCTAAAGTTTATGATGCGGGTGTAAAAGATTACCGCGATACTTATTGGATGCCGGATTATACCCCGTTAGAAACGGATATCCTGGCGTGTTTTAAAGTAACACCACAAGAGGGCGTTCCTAGAGAAGAAATTGCAGCAGCAGTTGCAGCTGAATCTTCTACAGGTACTTGGACAACAGTATGGACAGATTTGTTGACAGATTTGGATCACTATAAAGGTCGCGCCTATGCGATTGAAGATGTACCCGGTGACGATACATGTTTCTATGCATTCGTTGCTTATCCGATTGATTTATTTGAAGAAGGTTCAGTCGTTAATGTAATGACTTCTTTGGTGGGCAATGTATTTGGCTTTAAAGCATTGCGTGCATTAAGACTGGAAGATATTCGTTTCCCAATCGCTTATGTTATGACTTGTAATGGTCCGCCACAAGGTATTCAGATGGAGCGTGATATTCTTAACAAATATGGTCGTCCTTTATTGGGTTGTACTATTAAGCCTAAGTTAGGTTTATCAGCTAAGAACTATGGTCGTGCTTGTTATGAGGGTCTTCGTGGTGGCTTAGATTTCACCAAAGACGATGAAAATATTAACTCACAGCCATTTATGCGTTGGAGAGCTCGTTTTGACTTCGTACAAGAAGCAATTGAGAAAGCTGAAGCAGAAACGGGTGAGCGTAAAGGTCACTATTTAAATGTTACAGCGCCAACATCTGATGAAATGATGAAGCGTGCTGAATACGCTAAAGAAATCGGTTCCCCGATCATTATGCATGACTACATTACTGGTGGTTGGAGTGCCAATACGCAATTAGCACAATGGTGTCAAGATAACGGTATGTTATTACACATTCACCGTGCAATGCACGCAGTATTAGACCGTAATCCGCACCACGGTATTCACTTCCGTGTCCTTGCTAAGATTTTGCGTTTATCTGGTGGTGATCACTTGCATTCAGGTACCGTTGTAGGTAAGCTTGAAGGCGATCGTGAAGCAACGCTAGGTTGGATTGACATTATGCGTGATTCATTTATTAAGGAAGATCGCTCACGCGGTATTTTCTTTGATCAAGACTGGGGCTCTATGCCGGGTGTAATCCCTGTTGCTTCTGGCGGTATTCATGTATGGCACATGCCAGCACTAGTAAACATTTTCGGTGACGATTCTTGTTTACAGTTTGGTGGTGGTACGCTAGGTCACCCATGGGGTAACGCAGCAGGCGCAGCAGCTAACCGTGTTGCGGTTGAGGCTTGTGTTGAAGCTCGTAACTCTGGTCGTGAATTAGAGAAAGAAGGTAAAGATATTCTTACTTCAGCAGCTAAGCACAGTCCTGAATTGGCAATCGCAATGGAAACTTGGAAAGAGATCAAGTTTGAATTTGATACCGTTGATAAGATTGACGCGGCTCATAAATAAATAGGAGAAATAATATGCAAGATTATCAATCAAGTTTAGGTAACGCTGAAAGTCGTAAATTCGAGACTTTCTCATACCTACCTACCTTAACTGCGGACCAGATGCGTGTGCAGATTCAATATATTGTTGACAAAGGTTGGAACCCAAGTGTAGAACATACTGAGCCACAGCATGCTGCTGGTTCATATTGGTACATGTGGAAGTTGCCAATGTTTGGTGAAACAGATGTTGATGCAATCCTTCAAGAAATTGAAAATTGTCATACTGCACATCCGGACAACCATGTTCGTTTGCTAGGTTTAGACAACTTTGCTCAATGTGCAGGAACTTCAATGGTTATTTACCGTGGTCAAACGGTTTAATACTCACTGAGTTCTAACAAAAAACCCTAACCTTGTTGTTGGGGTTTTTTGTCTTTAAAAGTTTGCTTCCAGACTTTTAAAGACAAAAAACCTTTTAAAGATAGTAAAATTATGGCAAATAAACCTAAAATATATGTAGGCATCAATAATGAAATTAATGGCGGCATGACCACCATTGGTAAGGTTATTAGAGATGCGTGGGTATTTGGATTGATTAAGGAAACGCAGACTTGTGAAGGTTGGAATTTAGCCGGCATTGATGCCTTGTTGCAAGAGGTTAATGCTGAGTGGGATAAGTATGGTTGCATGGTGAGTTACCTGCCGCCAGAATTGCGCGAACGGCATCAGCGTATTCATGATGTTGCCATCCAAAATGCTAAAAAAGCAGGTTGGTCGGGTGAGCATGAAACTGATGATGAAGATGAATAAAAATTAATAAATAGTGGAGAAGTGTTATGTCTGATATAAAAATAGATCCAAAACAATACATTATTAAAGATGAGCCGTATTATGAAGCTGTTGATAATGAAGTAGAGCTGTATCAATCAGCTTACGATGTGCGTATGCCGATGATGATCAAAGGTCCGACAGGTTGTGGCAAATCACGCTTTGTTGAATATATGGCTTGGAAATTAGGCAGACCTTTAATTAGTGTTGCCTGTAATGAAGATATGACCGCATCTGATTTAGTGGGCCGCTTCCTATTGGATAAAGATGGTACAAAATGGCAAGATGGACCTTTAACAACAGCTGCGCGTATTGGTGCGATTTGTTATTTAGATGAGATTGTTGAGGCGCGCCAAGATACCACAGTTGTTATTCATCCATTAACCGATCATCGTCGCGAATTACCACTTGATAAGAAGGGTGAATTGGTTAAGGCACACCCTGATTTCCAATTGGTTATTTCTTACAATCCTGGTTATCAGTCATTAATGAAAGACCTTAAACAGTCTACCAAACAACGATTTGGTGGCTTGGATTTTGATTATCCGGAAACTGCATTAGAAGTGGCTATTGTCACCAAAGAATCAGGTGTTGATGAAATCATGGCTGAGAAATTAGTGCAAATCGCACACCGCGCTAGAAACCTTAAGGGACATGGCTTAGACGAGGGTATTTCAACACGCTTATTGGTCTACGCTGGTCAGTTAATTGCCAAAGGCGTTGATGCTGAAGCGGCGTGTTCTATGACGATGATTACGCCACTCACCGATGATCCAGACATGCGTGATACACTTCATGCAGCAGTTCAAACTTTCCTAGGTTGATTAGTGTCATCTTGCCAGTTCGGTACAGATTATGTCAAAAATACTATTAGAAGACTACGCTGATTTCTTAGTAGAAATCGCGCCTGAAGTTAAGGAAGTTTTAGAGGCAACATTCCAGGATGCTGTGCGTGTTATTTCTCCTGCTGGACTTAAAGACTATCTGGATGGCGCTAAAGCGCTGTGTGGTTTAGGTCGTGGTAATGACTTGGTGATGACTTATCTTGAAGTGATGCCACAGATGGCTAAAGAGTGTGGTGAGGATATTATTCCTGATTGTGTTACGGCAGCGATGAAAGCCTCATCAATGACTTCTGGTGAAGTTATTATATTGCTATTGTCTACCTTGCCGAATGTTGCCCGTCATCTTGGTGATGCGCAATTAGTGCGTGGTTATTTAACCTTAATCCATCAGTTAGTATCAACAGCGGCTCGTGGTTTGCGTCCGATGTTGATGCATATTGACGAATTATTATCAAAGTTAACCTTGAGTGGGTTACGCCGTTGGGCTAATTTTGGCGCTAAGGCTTATCGTAGAGATTATAACAATCTTACTTCTTATTTCTCACTTGAGTCGGCTGATTCTCGTGCTATGCTAGAGAGAGAACGCCGAGGTGTTTTATTTATTAAAGTACAGCGTAAGTTAAATTTTTATTTGCGTGCCTTATGGGGGCGTGATTTCTTTATTCGTCCTACAGGCGCAGAATATACGGATTTTAGACCCTATATAGAAAACAAAATTCTCTATGTGCCAGATGCACTTGATGATATTAAATTAAGTGATGATCAGAGCATTGAAGGTTTGGAAATTTATCGTGCTACCGTGGCACATATGGCTGCGCATATGATGTATACCAGTCAGCCAATGTCTGCCGAGCAGCTCAGCCCTGCACAGATGTTTTTTATTGGTCTTTTAGAAGATGCGCGTGTTGAATATAAAGCTGTTAATGAATTTCCTGGTTTGAAGAAATTATGGCGCTCATTGATAATGCTTGAACATGAAGAGCCTGCCGAACATAAAACCATGAGCATTCTTGAGGGATTCGCATTGCAATTATTAGATGAGGATGAAAAAGGTAATGACGAACAACTCAATAAATTTGCAGCTAAATTTCATGAAAAAATTGAAGCCAATCAAGACGATAATCATTTTGCATGGCTAATGGGTGTTGAGCTTTATAATATTTTTGAAGGTCGAAAAGAAGTACCCAGTCTTAGAATTTTAGAGCGTTATCGTGTTGATTATCGTGATGATAATCGTATTATATGGCAGTATGAAGATATTAATTGGGACAAGGGTGTGGAATATGTGGCTGCGAGCCAGCAGCAAGTGCGCTATGAAGTGAGTCCATTAATGATGGCACATGAAGTTGATTGTGAATTGGCAGGCGATGATGCGCAAGTGATCTGGACTTGTACAGATATTATGCGCACCTATGAAGATGATTTATCTGATGACGCCAAGTCGTTTAACGATGCCTGGGGTAAAGAGCCAGTTTCTGATCCATTTCATTATCAAGAATGGGATTATCAAATCCAACTACATCGCCCTGATTGGGCAACCATTTTTGAGCGTAGACCACCAAAAGGCAACCCTGAAGATATTGAAAATATCTTGACTGAATATAAGTCAATTGCACACCGCATCCGTCAAATTATTGATTTATTAGCCCCTGCTGGCGTTCAACGACAACGCGGTATGGAAGATGGCGATGAAGTGGATATTAATGCAGCAATTGATGCCATGATTGCAATTCGTATGGGTGAGCAACCCAATCCAAGAATCACTATGCGCAATGTGCTAAATACCCGTGATTTATCAGTAGTGGTGTTGCTAGACTTGTCAGAATCTACCAATGAAGTTATGGAGGGTTCAGATAAAACAGTCTTACAATTAACCCGCGAAGCGGCAACTTTGGTGTCGACTGCGATTGAAGGTATTGGCGACCCATTTGCACTACACGGCTTCGCTTCTGATGGTCGTCATGATGTGCAATACTTCCGCTTAAAAGACTTTAATCAGCACTTTGATGATGACGCTAAATCTCGTTTAGCAGGTATGAAAGGTGGCTTGTCTACCCGTATGGGCGCAGCCCTTAGGCACGCCGGCACACACTTGCATAAACAACAACAAAAACGAAAATTGATTTTATTGGTCACTGATGGTGAACCTGCCGATATTGACGAAAGTGATCCGCAACATCTGCGTTTTGACACTAAAAAAGCCGTAGAAGAATTGTATTCTACAGGTGTTCTAACTTATTGTTTAACGCTTGATCCTCAAGCAGACACCTATGTTAAGCGTATCTTTGGTGAAAATAATTACACCATAGTTGATAATGTTGAGAAATTACCTGAGCAGTTGCCATTGTTGTTTGCAAGCCTGACCGCATAAATGTTTGAAACTGACAAAGATATTCTAGAGTTTAAACCTAAGTATCCACATACGCTACCGCAAGATTGGAAAGACGAGGACAATCCAAGCGTTTATGAGGTTAATGCAACATTAGATACATTGAAAAAAATATATGTTGAGCAAATTAAAGACATTAAAAAAAACTTGGCAAATAAAGAGCAAGGAGAAGAGAATTTACGCAACATTGCCACCAACTACCAAACGATTAAATCTATATTATTCCAACCAAGATGAGCACTGAAAATAAACCGTTAATATTTGAAGTCAGTAAAAATAACTTTGAAGATTTGGTGATGCATAACTCATCACATTTACCTGTATTGATAGAATTTATGGGTATTTGGTCTGAGCCATGTATTAAAACTGAGTATGCAATTTCAGATTTGGCAAGCGAGTTTTTTGGTAAGTTTATTTTTGCCAAAATTGACATTGATGAGCAAGATGAACTTAAGCAACAATTCTCCATTACCAATGTACCAACGCTTGTAGTGTTTAAAGATGGCAAAGAAGTGCAACGCGAAGAGGGTGAATTGCAAGCAGAAGAGTTGCGCATTTTATTAAAGCATTACGGCGTTTTTCGTGAATCTGATAATATACGCGAGCAAGCAAGAGAAAAACACATAGCTGGCGACACTCAAGCAGCAATTATACTGTTGACTCAAGCGATTTCATCTGACCCAAGCAATGTGCGGGTGGCTTTGGATATGACGCAAATTTTCTTAGATATTGGCGAGATAGAGCGAGCGCAAAGTTTGTTTGATAGGTTGCCAGAAGTTGCACAGAAATTAGACATTGGCGTATCAATTGCCAGTCAACTTAACTTCAAGCGTTTAGCGCAAAATACAGTTGGCATAGCGCAGCTACGAGCACATATATTGAAGTCACCTAATGACTATCAAGCATATTTTGATTTGGCAGTTTGTTTATTTTCCGAGCACGATATTGAGCGTGGTATAGAAGCTTTGTTTTTCATTCAAGAAAATGATGCTGAATTCAAAGACGGCGCTGCCAAAGAAATGATTGGCATGGTTTGTAATATGTTGGAGAACACGAATCTAGAACAAGCGAGGGTATATCGACGACGCTTGGCTAATCTTATTTCTCAATAAATGTTTAGTGTTGAATTGGTTGGCAGTTTGTTTGCGTTCTTAAAGTAAAGGCAAAGGAAAAGATGAATTAAAATGATGCCATTCATAGCGAATAGGATAACTGCGACGATAACTTTCAAAATTCTTAATATTCGCAATTGCTATTGTATCTTGCTTAAAATCGTAAATATCATTTAGTGTGTCTTTTAGATTATCTTGATTGATTGATAATGCCCCTGGATTGATTAAATTCACAGTGTCTGTATTTTGTTTAATACCGATAAATTTACACAGCGCTTCATACACCATAAAGCTGCCCATAAATTTAGCATTAACTGAATGTCCAGCGATGTGTGGTGTTGCCCAATAGGCGTTTTTTTGCAAGGTTTGATTGATACTAGGTTCGTTTTCCCAACAGTCAATAATATTGACTTTGGTTTGTGTCTTTTGCCAAATATCCTCAATAATCACGCCACCACGCGCTGCATTAATGACAATGGTTTCATTGGTGATATTGTGGAAATTCTTTGCGTTTAATAATTGATACGACGGATGCTCGCCATCAAAGGTAAGTGGTGTGTGAAAAGTAACAATATCAGCGCTAAGCGCTACGTCTAAATCAACAAACTCGGGTAAGTCTTCGGTATCTTCTCGTGGCGGATCATTGAGTAAAGTTTTGATGCCCATTAACTCAGCCTTAGCAGCAAGACGCGAACCCACATTGCCCACGCCGATAATACCTAGGGTTTTTTGGGTATAGTCAAAATCAAATTCATCTGCTAAATTAACAATGGCACTAATGACAAATTCTGCCACTGCCATTGAATTACAACCCTGTGCTGAGAAAAAAGTAATATTATTTGTTTTTAAATAATCTTGGTCAACATGATCTAGCCCAGCCACTGTTGAGCCAACAAACTTAACTTGAGAGTCTTGCAATAGTTTTTGGTTAACTTTGGTGCGTGAGCGTACGATAAGCACATCAGCGTCTTGGACTGAATTAGCATCAATATCACGCCCAGCCATAGTGACAATTTCGCCAAATTCAGAGAATATTTTGTCGTATGCATAGCAAGCGTCATCAATCACTAATTTCAAAACCTTATTATCCTTAATTTATATAGATTGGAATATTTACCAATTAATTTGTTTTAGTTCATGCATTTTAAGGTACTTGTTGGCTTTAGAGAAATGTTTACAACCAAAAAATCCTTTGTGTGCTGAGAATGGAGAAGGGTGGGTTGCAGTTAAAACCAAGTGTTTGTTGTTGTCAATGAGCACTGCTTTTTTGTAAGCATAAGCACCCCATAATAGAAATACCACATTTTGTTTTTCTGCGTTGATGATATCAATTACCCCGTCAGTAAAGTCCACCCAGCCTGATTGAGTATGTGATCCAGGTGAATTTTTCTCAACCGTTAAGACGCTGTTAAGCAGTAACACACCTTGCTTTGCCCAATGTTCAAGATTACCACTAGTATTTGGTACAACGCCAAGGTCAGATTGTAATTCTATATAAATATTTCTTAGAGAAGGTGGTATGGTCACGCCATCAGGCACAGAAAAACTCAAACCATGCGCTTGCCCATCGTTATGGTAGGGGTCCTGCCCTAAAATTACCACCTTAACATCATTAAATGGTGTTAATTCAAAAGCCTTAAACCAGTTGTTAGAATGCGGAAAAATTATTTTTCTAGCTTGTTTTTCTTGCTGTAAAAATGCTTTTAGATTTTCCCCAGATTTACTTTGTAATAAATTGTTTACTTGTGGGTGCCAATTCACAGTGTAGCCCACCATAATCGCAATCGATACCCAAGCGTGGTGACATAACCCACCTCGCTAAATTGGATCCTGCCTTCAGGATTAATAAAAAAACTACTAGGCGTGGCACGCACACCAAAGAGTCTTGCAAGGGTTTCTGAGTTGTCGTTAATCATATTATCAAGACGCATATTGTGTTTCTTGGCGTATTCTTTTAATTCGGCATCCGTGCCTGATTGCATGGCGATATTTAGTACACGATAGTCTTTACTGATTGCTTGAATATTATCATTTTCTAAACGACAAATGCCACACCAAGTTGCCCAAAAATGTATTAATATAGTTTGATTGGGTAAGGGTTTGCTGTTAACAATCTCGCCACTTAAAGTTTTAGAGGTGAAACTGGGCGCTACGCCGGTGATTAAATCTTGCTGTTGCCACACACGGATAATAAAAACGGCTAAAATAACCATCACAAATTGCATGATGGTTTTACGAGTAGGTTTTTTAATATCCATGTTGCATATTATAAAGGTTCTTTAAGGAGTGATAATGACAGATTGGTTACAGCATTGGAAGGATGATGCCACATTTTGGCACATGGATACGACAAACACTAAGTTATTAGAATTTGGTGCGTGTTTAGCACTGCAAAAAGGCGACACAGTCTTTGTACCGTTGTGTGGCAAAAGCCAAGATATGAGGTATTTCTTAGAACAGCAGTATAAGGTGATCGGTATTGAGTTAAGTTCACTGGCTGTTGAGGCTTTCTTTACTGAGAATAATATTGAATATTCCATGCAAAAAGTGGAAAAATTCAGCATTTATGATGCACAAGATATCCGTATTTTCTGTGGTGATTATTTTGACCTTGATGCCACGCATTTAAACGCAGTTAGGGTGGTCTATGACAGGGGTTCACTGATTGCATTACCTGCAGATTTAAGGGTAAGATATGCACAACACTTACACGCTATCATACCCAGTGGTTGTCAAATGTTGTTGTTAACACGAAATTACCCACAATCGAAAATAAGTGGTCCACCTTATGCAGTGAGTGAGGCTGAGGTGGTACAGCTTTTTAAGGGCTTTAAGTGTAAGCAGTTAGAATGCTTTGATGATATTCAAAATGAACCCAAGTATCAACAAGTGGGGGCTGATTTTGTTGAAAAAGCAGTCTATAATTTGCAAAAAATATAAGAATAAAAATGGCAAAAAAAGTAAAAGGTAAGGTTACCCAGTTTGGTAGCAAAGGTTATGGATTTATTTTAGGTGATGATGGTGAGCAGTATTTTGCACATCAGAAAAATATCGTTAATAATTCTCGCTTAAAAGTCAATACCCGTGTGGTATTCCATGTAGAAACTTCAGACAAAGGTTTGGTTGCTAATAATATCAAGTTGGAGGGTAAGGCGAAAGTTACATCAAGCAAAGGTCTGAGCGATAGAGCGATTATAGCATTGTTTACACTTTTGTTTGTTACTCAGATTGTTATCCTTTTTAAAGAATTTATTGGCTTTGCAAATTAATGAAAAAACTGACGCTGTTATTGCTGTCTTTATTTTTAAGTGGTTGTTTCTCCTTATTTTCATCTGATGCAATAACAGTTGGTAATATTTGCACTTTAATGGATGAAGAGGTTCGTTGGTATAAGGCAGTAAAAGCATCAGAGAAAAAATATGGTGTACCAATGCATGTGCAATTGGCTATTATCTATCAAGAGTCACATTTTGAATCGGATGCAAGACCGCCAAGAGAAAAATTATTTAGTGTGATACCTTGGTTTAGACCAACCACTGCTCGTGGTTTCGCACAAGCAACAGATGCAACATGGGCATTGTACAAGCTCAAGACAGGTAACACAGATGCAAGTCGTGAGGATTTTGAAGATGCTGTTGACTTTGTTGGTTGGTATGTCAATAGATCCGCAAAACGCTCAAACATCAACAAGGCCGATGCTTACAATCAATATCTAGCTTACCATGAGGGTCATGGTGGCTTCAACCGTAAAACTCATCACGCCAAACTTTGGCTTAAAAAGGTTGCCAAGGAGGTTTCTGCTAATGCTAGGCGTTATCAACGACAACTTAATCAATGCACCTCAAGACTGGATAAAAATAGTATTTGGAGTTTTTTCTAATGTGGGTAAAGGCATTAGATATTGCACCAAAAGAAGGCACGATGGTTGCGACGACGCTTGAGGAGGGTGTTAAGGTGTTTGTAACAATGAATAACGGCTCTTTATATGCAGCAGAAAATCGTTGCCCGCATGAAGATATTGAATTGACTTTGGGTTGTCTTAAGGGCAATCGAGTGAAATGTTCATTGCATGGCTATAGTTTTGATTTGGCCACAGGTAACAGCTCAGAAGAGGATGTGGAAGATATGCAAACCTATGCAGTTAAACAAGAAAATAATAAAATATACATAAAGATATCTTAGTATGAATACACAAGACTTAATGAAATCTATTATTCAACGTGTGGCAACCGGTCCAGATTTGAGTAAAGATATTGCTTTTGAAGAGGCTAGAGATGGCATGCAAGCCATTTTGCGTGGTGAAATTGATGATGTGCGTTCTGCCATTTTTTTAATTGCTTTGCGTATGAAGCGCGAGAGCATGGAGGAGAATGAGGGCATTTTAGCCGCTCTTCTTGCTCAGAGTGACAAACAACAAATTAATGTTAGGGATTTGGTGGATTTGGGTGACCCATATAGTGGCTACAATCGCTCAATTCCGATTTCATCATTTTTACCGCCACTATTAGCAGAGTTGGGTTTACCGACGGTTATTCATGGGCTTGATAGTGTATCGCCAAAATTTGGATTGACACATAGGCACATCAATCAAGCATTGGGTTTGAATGTTGATTGTTCAACCGAACAAGCAAAAAACAGATTAGAAAATGCATCTATTGGCTGGAGTTATGTTGATCAAGCCAGTTATTGTAGTGGCTTGCATGACTTAGTGCCATTACGAGAGCGACTTATTAAGCGTACCGTGATTAACACCGTGGAAACACTGATTGGACCACTAAGAGGTAAGACCACACACTCGATTTTGGGTTATGTGCACAAACCGTATCCACCAATCTATGCGCATTTGGTGGATGCCAGTGGTATGGATAGTGCATTATTAGTGCGTGGTGTTGAAGGTGGCGTCATCCCTTCACTTCGTCAAAACGGCTTGATGGTTTCTTACCAAGGCTTAATTGAGCAAGATAGGGTAGATATCAACCCTAAGTCATTGGGTATTGAGCAAGAGTTGCGCGCTATTTCATTTCCTGATAAGTTGGATGTGCATAGCGATATTAAAGCTTTGGCAGATTATACAGTTAAGTTAGGAAAATCCGCTTTATCAGGCGATAAAGGATTGTTTTATGATGGCTTGGTTTTAGCTGCTAGTTTAATCCTTTGGCATACTAAAAAGGCTGACTCGTTAGTTGGCGCTGCTGAAATGACAAGAACGGTTTTAGATTCTGGTAAGGCATTGAATCGTTTATGATGTAAAAAAATAATACATAAAATATAAAAAAGGGAAAGGATGAATAATACAATTAAAGTTATAATCAGTTGGCTAATCGCTCTATGGGCATCAAATGTATTTCTTAGTTCATTGTTTTATAAATTTGACAACACCGCACTAGAGCCGCAGCATATCTTTGGCACTATCGGTATTTGGATTAGCGATACCATTAACACTACATTAGGTGAATTGTTTACTGAGTACGGTGCGATTTTAATCGGCTTAGCTGAGCTAGCAACTGCTTTGGTATTATTGTCACCAATTGTATTGTGGAAGCATAGAGAAAAACTACACTGTATTGGCGGATTAATGGCATCAGTGGTGATGGTAGGGGCAATATTTTTTCATATTGTTACTCCACTTGGCTGGCATCCAACTTGGCAAGTTGTGAACGAAGTAGCTTGTCAAGCGGTGTTTATAGCACCTAATTCGTGCGCAGACACTAGTTTGGCAAATGTAGCTTTGTCTATCTTAGTTTTGGGTGTTGTTATGGTATGGCTGAATAAGAAACCCAATTAGAGGATTTTCTGATCAATGCAAGACAAGGAATTGCTTGAAAAAATAGCGAAAATACTACAATACTCAAATGCAAAAAGCAATAATCAGCTGGTTAATTATCAATCAACTGCTGAATTAACTGAAATATTAGACTTAAATAAGCAATCAACTCAGGACTGGGCGCAATTGTTTGTTTGGGTGCAACAATATCTAAATTATTCTCCTGATACCAGTCATATTGGTTTTGCTAATCGTATGTGGTCGGGTGCTAATGCGCCTTCAATTTTAGGAGAGGTTATTGTTGCATTAAGTAACACTTCAGCTTGCACTTTTGAATCTGCACCTGTTGCTACCTTAATGGAAACCTACATGCTTGAGCAAATGCTTGAGTGTGTTGGTTTTAAACAAGGTGAAGGGCAGATGACAACTGGCTCAAGCAATGCTAATATGATTGCCATGATGGTGGCGCGCAATCAAGCATCAAAAGATGCAAAGCAACAAGGGTTATTTGATCAAAAACCTTTGTTTGCTTTTGTTAGTGATGATGCACATTATTCGCTAGATAAGGCGGTGAATATTTTAGGTATCGGTACTGAGAACTTAATTAAAGTGCCAATCACTAAGAATGGAGAAATGGACGCCTTAGCACTTGATAAGGCTATTGGGAAGGTTCAAAAAAATGACGGTATCGCATTTTTTGTTTGTGCAACTCTAGGGACAACAGTGCGTGGTGCTTATGACAATATTGAGAAGCTAATAATACTAAAAAATAAACACCATTTTTGGTTGCATGGTGATGGTGCTTGGGGTGGAGCAGCAGTAATGAGCCCAATATTGAAAGCTAAATTTTTAACTGGTATTGAGCAACTAGACTCTTTTACGATGGATTTTCATAAAATGCTTGGTAGTAGTCTAATGTGTAACTTTTTATTGTTAAATCGTCAGAATTTATTATCTGGTACTTGTGCAGATGGCGATAATAGTTATATTTTTCGAGATAATGCAGTTGATTTGGGTGTTAATTCACTGCAATGCGGTCGTCGTGTGGACAGTTTAAAGTGGTTTTTAGACTGGAAATTTTATTCTAAGCAAGGTTTTTCTGATAGAGTTGAAAACTATTACCAATTAGCAAAATTTGCAGAGGATTTTATTAATGTCAGTAGTGAGCTAGAAATGGTGGGAAAACGGACTTCGTTTAATGTGTGTTTTCGTTTTAAAGTACAAGAGCCTAATACTTTTAACCAAAATTTACGCAATAAATTATTAAAGGATGAGCAAGCCTTGCTTGCGCTTGCTTATATAGAAGAAAAATTGGTATTTCGACTCTTGATTAGTAATATTAATATCAATCAAGTGAAACTAACAGCACTATTAAATCGTTTAATTAATACAGGCAAGGCACTACAAGGTAATGGTTAAAAAAATTAAGAATTACGATTATACGCACACAACTGATTTTGATTTTAAAACATTGTGTGAATTACTTGCCAAGGAGCACTATGACTTGGCCATTGAGAAAATGAAAGTTTTAGCAAGAGAAATAAAGGTAAAAAATTTATCTTTTGAACAGGGTAATTAG
>NZ_CDSC02000393.1 GCF_001298715.1 Bathymodiolus azoricus thioautotrophic gill symbiont | reverse complement strand
AGATATTAGAAAACTTGAAACTAGGTTGTGTGAGCTCTAAAGGTTCATCTGATACCGGAACTGGCACTGGTACCGGCACCGGCACTGATATTGATACTGATATTATTGATATAGATAACATTCCAGATACCTTAACCAATGCACATATAGACTTCAATGACGCTGTTGGAGTGGGCTCATTTAAAACTGCCTACAATTTGAAAAATCAACCTGATTTATTGGTGTTATTATTACATTCAGAGGGTCAATCCAACGATATTGAAAATGAAGTAATGTGCTTAGAACAGCTAGAAGCGCTTGGTATGAAAACACCTAAGCGTTATAAGCAAATCACATTTGTAGACCAATCTACACCCAATTTTAATATCCAGCAACGCGGTTTGGTTGTGCAAAAGATTAAAGGTGCACGGGATATAAGATTAAGACGCAAAAAATATATTCAGCCTATGTCACAAGTGCTTGATAATTGCAATAACCAAACCTTAAAAGATGTCAAAAATTTGCAAAAAATATTTGCAAACAACCCCCATCTTTTTGTGCAGGATTTCCAAGGAGTTGTCTCTGAAGATGGTCAACTGTATGTGATAGATCCACAAAGTGTTGATTTGCATGAAAACAGCAAGCGTAATTCAAATATATTAGGTGCTTTACAGGGATTTGAGCAAACTATTTTAAAACGCCACAAGCGTTTTACTGACAAAGCGCTCAATCATATTACCTATATTGACAGCAGAATCTGGGAATCTTACAGCGATATACGAAAACAACAAATGTTGAGCGATCTACAAAAAGAAGACAATAAAGCCCTTGTTGCTTATAATTTTGCAACAAATGAAAAAGAAGTCATTCATGAACCAAGTGACAGTCAAAATCTAGACTTTGACACCATTGAAGTCATTACCCAAGATAACCAAAACCAAAATGTTGATTTAAGAAAAGAGAGTATTGATTTTATGAATCAACAAGGTTGGGTGAAAAGCAGAGATCTTATTTTCCGTGCAAACACCTTTGAGGGTCACGAAGCCTTAAACCTGAAAAGTAATGGCAAGAACAAATACAACATTATTCTGTCCATTGGCGAAGACAAGGTTACCAAAGACGCTGCCGCCGCATTGCTTGGTAAACACCCCGATACCAGTATTATTGCGACACTTGATGAGCAAGGAAAATTGGTTTTTCCAAAGGACAAAGCATTTACGCCTGATTCCAGTGTACGGATCAATATTGTTGGGCATTCAGAAACATTGGAAAAAGTGGGGGCGACAAAGTTAGCGAATTACACCGATCAATTAGTGCGACACTATAAAATAAATTCAACAGATAACTCCGCCTACTTAAATCGTGCTGCTTTGGTGGGTTGTAACAACGAAAAACTCAGTCAAGATTATGCCAATCAACTCTATACCCGAAAATATTTAAGAGACGCTAGCGTTACCGGTAGATTAGGTGATATGCATATAAATGAAGATGGCTCTAAAACAATGGGCGATCGTGATCAAAAAATCATTCATCGTTGGAAT
>NZ_CDSC02000194.1 GCF_001298715.1 Bathymodiolus azoricus thioautotrophic gill symbiont | reverse complement strand
TTATGGGTTGAATTCGCCATGGTTAAAAAAATTAAGAATTACGATTATACGCACACAACTGATTTTGAGTTTTAAAACATTGTGTGAATTACTTGCCAAGGAGCACCATGACTTGGCCATTGAGAAAAATGAAAGTTTTAGCAAGAGAAATAAAGGTAAAAAATTTATCTTTTGAACAGGGTAATTACACAAGAAATATTATTGTCAATAACAGTGATTATTGGTTAGGCTTGCTACATTGGGACCAAGGTGCAACAACGCGTATTCATGGTCATCCAGAGCAAGCTTTTATCTATGTGGTTGAAGGGGAGCTAGGTTGCAAAAGTTTTGATAAAAATCCATTAACTGAACTTGGCTCTAGAGAGTTAGGTGGTGGGGAATATCGCTATAACAAAGGTGTAAAAGGCAAGATGGACAATTATATTCATCAAATTAATGCAAAGCAAAAAAGTATAAGTTTGCATTATTACTCAGACAATCCAACCAAAGGAGAGATATTTGACATTTAGGTTGATTTTTCACTACATTATTTGGTCAATTCGTTTGGGTATTCCTCCTTGGTATTACTTTCAAATTAATGCTGAATGGTATAACAAGAAAAAAGGTTTTTATTCCAAGATTGATATGGATGCTCGCATCCCAAAAAAGTGGCGTCTGGAACAAGATTATTTTGATAAAAATAATCTGCCAGAAGTTTTCCCTGTATTTTTAAAACCTGAATGGGGGCAAAATTCTAATGGTATTATTAAAATTAATAACAAACAGGATTTTCTAAATTTTAACCCAATAAATGGAAAAATTCCTTATATTTTGCAGTATGCAGCGCATGAAGAAAAAGAATATGAGGTTTTCTACATTCGTGATGCGACTCATAAGAACTGCCTAAGTGCACTAAATATTACTCAGTCACTCAATCGTTCAGATGAGCGTTACCCTGTTAATGGTATTCATAATAAAGATACGGTTTATCAAGATATCACGCAAGGTTTTTGTGAAAAAGAGTTAGATATTTTACAAACACATCTACAAGAATTACCACCTTTTCGTATTGCCAGAGTGGGGCTTAGGGCGAATTCTAAGATAGATTTACTCTCAGGTTTGTTCCATATTATTGAAATTAATTTATTTGCCCCATTTCCCATTCACTTATTAGATAATAGCATCTCAAAAAAAACCAAATATAAATTTATTAAAGACAATATGAAGCATTTAGTTAAGGTTAGCAATACCACTCCTAAGAAACACTTTAATCGGTTTGTTTTTTTTAGAAAAATCATCAAACACTATCAGTCAAAAACCGATCAATAATGCAATTATTATATCGATTTTTATCGCAGTTTTTTTTTATCAGATTGTAGTGATTATAATCCGCTTAAAGTTCGTCGTGCTTGTCGCTCAAAAGCACAGGCTAGGTTGGCATTTGAAGAAAATGCATTGCCTTATGCCAAAGGTAGAACTTTTGTTAACCCATATTCAGCATTTAAATTTTATGAACAACACGGTTTCCCGCTGGTTATTAAGCCTAATGTTGGGGGTTTTTCTCGAGGTGCATATTTTCCTATTAAAAACAAAGCACAATTATTAAGAGCAAGTATTGGTGTTAAAAAGTGGTGGCCAAATAGCATTATAGAAACATACTTGCTTGGCAAAAATTACCGTATGGTAATGACAAAATTTGGCGTTATGTCGGTACTTAGGCGTTATCCACCTTTTATAGTGGGTGATGGGCGAAGGGCGATTGGGGCTTTGATTGATACTGAGAATGCACTAAGGCAAAAAATGCAACTTGCACCTGTTACTCAATTGATACCTAAAAATAAAGCTATTGAGAGGCATCTAAAACAACAAGGGATGCGCTTTTCTACAATCCTTGCAGATAAGCAAAAAGTTTATCTGCACCATAAGATTTCGCTTAAATTAGGCTCAAGTATTGAGGTGATTGATAAAGCCAAACTAAGTGATAACAACAAACAAGACCTGATTAAAATATTGAATTTTTTTAATGCCAATATTTTGGGTATTGATGTGATTTGTAAAGAAGGAATTGAAGTTGATTTCAATACCCAATCCTGTATTTTTTTAGAACTTAATTCGCGTCCATTTTTAAAAATGCATGATAACCCCAGATATGGTGAAAAACCTAAAGATTTAGATGATTTTTATAACAAATTAGAACAACTGGAAATTACCGATAATGAAAAATATTAGTAAAAAATATTTATTTTATGGCTTTGTTGTGCTCAATATTATTGCGGTGATTTATTTATATTTTAGTGATTATAAAATTGACCCAGAAATGCTTAAAGCGTTTTTAACTACTGAATATTTTTTAATATCCTATGTTGTTTATATTTTAATTTTAATTATTAGAGGCTTGACATTATTGCCAGGCACTGCTTTTTTACTTGCAGGTATCTATATTTTTTCTTTTACTCAGGTGTTTTTTGCTATTCAAATTGCTATTGTAGGTTATTGTTTGATTATTTATAATTTTGCACATAAGTTAAATTTTAAAGTGCCGCAAAAAATATTGGATTATGAACATAAAATCAAAACTAAAGAAATTCCTATTATTTTTGCTTTGTGTTTTATCCCAGGTATTTCAATCAATATATTGATTTATTTTTTATCTATTATTGATGTTAAATTAAGAAACATACTGATTGGCATTATTAGTGGCACCTCTATTACATCAATGATTTATATATCAATCATTACCGGTGTATTCGAATCAGTAGACTATGCACTCAATTAAGGTTTTTAAATTGGTTTTTACCTAACCAAAAGTCATTACCTTTTTTGACAAAGACAGGAATATTCTTTACCCATCGCTTGTTAGCGACTTGGTTGTAGTTTAGATAAAGTTTGTTATCAACAATGGTCCAAATCTTAGGATTTCCATATACGCCTTCACCATCTTGGGCGATACGCCAAGCACAGTGTCCACCATATTGTGGTGCATATTGTTGCGGGCTAGCCTTAAATAGTGCTAGATTTTCTGCATTTTTAAAGCGCCAAGTTTTTCCTCGATATTCAAGCGAGAATTCTGCCAAACCTTTGACAGGCTTATTCTCAGTGAAATAATTAACTGTATCATAACCTTCAATAGCATATTCGTTGCCTTTAGAGCCAGCACCAAACCAAGAATGCTTGGTATAGGTAAAATCAAATGCGAAGACTTGCAAGGTGGTAAAGCTTAATAGTATTAACAGTAAATTTTTGGGACTAACTTACATTAATACCAACATCTTATAAGACAGCCTATTACCACTAAATCCAGACACAATTGAATCAATTCTATCCAGTGTCGGTCGTTTGACATTACCATCATTCAACCTAAAAACAAACTCATCAACATAACGCCCGATATGTTTATCTGAAAAATGATAAAATACACCATGATAACCGCGTTTTAATAACGCCCAAACACTCTCAATGCCATTAGTATGCACAATACCGTTAACATACTGCCCAGCAGAATAATTGACCATTAGCTGTTTATAGCCCTCTATGCCTTTATATATTGTTGCTTCATCAGTGCAAAGCGTGGCATTAGCATCAGCATGCTTATCAATCATAGTCTGAATATTGGCACTCTTGAATTCACATCATAAGTGCAACACTCAATTAGTCGGCCAAAGGGTATATTATACCATTTTCAAAAATAAACTAAACTAATTCTATCCATTCTCTACTACACAATTTCTTAACAAAATTATCCTTCTTTAAGAT
>NZ_CDSC02000119.1 GCF_001298715.1 Bathymodiolus azoricus thioautotrophic gill symbiont | reverse complement strand
CTTCTCAAATGGCAAAGAAACTTTCCAATTTTTACCCCCTTTTTTAACAATAAAATGTGCAATCCAATGCATTTTATCAAGTGAACATATCGCTAAAGAGCCATTACCTATAAAACGCGTATCACTGTATTGATATAAACTATATTCTGGCGTAATGGTATCAATCTCAATACCTTCAAATATAACGCTCAAAGCTTCAATCTGCGTATCTTGCGTATCTACAGAAATACGCAACATCTCAGTTTCTGGTATGCCTCGTGGTAATATGTTCACCTGAATACTACTGCCCTCACCCAAATCAACCTTACAACTTGAAACTGCTATCTTACAATTACTAACTTTGATATGACGATAAATATCATAGGAATGTCGATTTATTTGGCTTATATAGCCTGAAACAAAAGCCAATGCTGATAAAACAACTATCGCAATAATAACAGGTTTGTATTGCACTAATTTTTAAAACTGATTCATTATTAGTTTAATATCATCTGCCATCTTACTTGGATTGTGCGGCGATGGGAATCCTGCAAAAATTTGACCCTTAGGGTTAATCAAATAAACCCAAGCAGTATGATTAATAACATAACCATCTTGTAGTGCACTTTCAGGCAGCTTATCGTTTGCCTTAAGGATAATTGACCCACCCTTTTCATCATAGATAACACGCTCATAATAAGCACCAAAAGGCTTAATAAGCTGGTCAATTTGTGCTTGCTCACCAGAAACACCGATAAAATCTTTGTCAAAATGCCTCACATACTCTTTTAACACTTCGGGTGTATCTCTTAATGGATCAAAAGTAATTGCCACAACTTTCGGTACACTGGTTACTTTACCTTCTATCATTAAATTTTTCAAAACCGACATATTAAGCAACTCAGTTGGACAAACATCTGGACAATGCGTATAAATAAATAATAGCAAAGTCCAACCATCTTTCAAATTGTCATTATTAAACACTTGATTATTCTGATCAACCAAAGAAAATGATGGCAATGGTTTATCTGGATTGTAAATAATGTGGGAGACTTTAAGTTGTATTTTTAAATCCTTATAATCACGATTAGCGTTGCCGTACAAAAAAAATACAACCACAATAACAATAGCAACAATGATGATTAGAGTTTTTTTCAACATTTTAATGCTGATGATGTATCATTTTTTTATGATCCATCACTCCTTCTTTTCTTACTTTAGCATATATGGTTTTCGACAAGCCGTTATCAAATACTAATTTAATTGCAACAGAGTCGCCTTCTCTTGGCACCTCATTAGGTTTAATCATCATAATATGCCAGCTACCTGGTTTTAAAGTTAACTTACTGTGGGCAGAGATAAGCATAAAATCTTGCTTAATCATTTTCATCATACCGTCTTGAGGCACAGTTTTGTGTAACTCAAGGCGTTTATAGCCATTAGTATTTGCAGATAGTAGTTTAATATCACCATCAGAATGATTGGATATTTCCATAAATGCACCTAATATTGGTGCATTTGGTGGCGCCGAGCGCACCCATGGATCGTCTATAGTAATATTGCCCAATTGATTATTAAGTGCAAAAGTTGCATTAAAGCTAATTAATGCAATAAACATCAATAGCATTGTTTTTATTTTGTTGAACATAGTTGGTTTTCCTTTAAATTATTCAGTGTACTACTCAACGCCTAAAAGACAGA
>NZ_CDSC02000031.1 GCF_001298715.1 Bathymodiolus azoricus thioautotrophic gill symbiont | reverse complement strand
ATGTATTAGTTACATACACCTGCATTCATGTAAAACCATGTATTAGTTACATACACCTGTGTTCATGTTAAAACTAGGTCTATATAACCATCAAAATTTTCAACTGCACTAAATGTGTGTCAGGTTGTTTAGGATTGTTTTCTAGGGCAACCCTTACAAGAGAAGACATTAAACATTTTATAATGGTTAACTCACAACAAGGTTTTATATTCTTAATATGAATTTAAAACAATATCATGAGTTACATGTTTGTAAATTTGAAATATGAAATTATTTAAGGAATATTAACAATATATCTTGGTTTAATTAATGTTCCTTTAAATAAAAAAAAAGTATTATTTATGCGAATATTGCACAAGTACAAAAAAAATGCAGCATAATTTCTATTCCAGTTTGTTTCAAAACTTGGGATATTTAAATTCCAAAATTCTGAAAACTGAAGTGATATAATACATTAAATAATATTGAAACTGCTACATTTTTCTCTAGGGGCGTCTTATTTCACCTTTAATTTGTTGCTAAATTTTCCATGGTAATTTGTCCACTCCTTTCTTTGTAAATAAACCACATCATTGAAGTTCTTACCACTAAATTCCAGATGATTTTCCTTAAACAATTCTATCTAATCAAATTTATAATTTTACTGTATTTTTTGGTGTCAATTGTTTTATCCATACCAAATGCCTTAAAATAATTCTATATGTTATACATGTAAAAATGACAAAATGTTGTTTATTTATAGATACTTCTTTTCTTTGGTAACAGTTTATATTGACCTAACATTCTTAACTTTAAACAATAAAATATACAGTGGAACTTGTGCAATCCGACACCTGAGTTTTCCGACATACTGTGACATCCGACAAAAATTTATGTTCTCAAAGTATTTATGTTTACTAAAATAAAACCCGAGTATTCCGACATCCTGTACAATCCGACACATTTCCCTGGTCCTTTGGTGTGTCGAATTAGACAGGTTCCACTGTATACTGGTTCAGGACCAATTATCATCATTTTTACTTGTTTTAAAGGGATAATTCCAGTTAGACTAATCTTCGATGTAAATATTTTTTATTTTTCTGCGCACACGCATATAAACGACCCTTACATAAAGTTGCTGATTTTTGGCATATAATCGGAGGGAACTGTATCAATTATTGCCATCTTACTAGATATAGAAAATGAGGTCTAAATCAGTAGGGAAATTAAAGAAAATGGTCTTTAAACAAAATCTTATGTTGCTTTATTGTTCAGCGATCATTAGTACACCCATTGTGACAAAAACGAAATAAATTAGGTATAGAAACCATGAATCAAACATGATGCCAATTTAGGATACATGTGTTAAATTATTGAGAATATCTTGGTCAAAATAAAAACCAAAGCCATTCATAAATTTTGAAGAAGAAACAATTAAAATCGTACTTAATTTTTTTTAAGAATTTGGGTGGTGGTCCCATTTTGACCCCATCATATCTTGAAAGGGTAAGAATCATACAAAGTCCTTGGTATATTACA
>NZ_CDSC02000190.1 GCF_001298715.1 Bathymodiolus azoricus thioautotrophic gill symbiont | reverse complement strand
AAAAACAACACCACACAATACTATGTCTATGATTACCAAGGCAAGCGAGTCCGCACTGTGATTGAATCTAACAATCAAGCGCAAAGCCAAAGAGACTACCTACCTGCACTAGATATCTCAATCAACGAAGCAAAGAAACAAATCAACACTCTGCACATCGGTACCCATATTCTGCGCGAAAGTAGCAAAGACAACACCCAAAACTCTAGTCCAAATTTTACTCAAACCCGCTACCAACTCACCAGCCACCTGCAATCCAACACCCTAGAACTTGACGACAAAGCCCAAGTTATAAGTTATGAGAATTACTACCCTTATGGTGGTACTGCCATTATTGCTGGCAAGGATAAAACCGAAGTCCAACAAAAACGCTATCGTTACACAGATAAAGAAAGAGATGATAATAGTAGTTTATCCTATTATGGCACCAGATATCTAGCACCATGGCTTGCCAGATGGATAAGCCCTGATTCAATAGGGGCGGTTGATGGCTTGAATTTATATGTTTATGTGGGCAATAATCCACTTAAATATATTGATCCAACGGGAAATGATAAAATTGGTTCTATAAGTTGGAATGAGTTTATTGCACATAATAACAATATAAAAGGCAAGAGGAGATTGAATCTTTGGGTTGGAGAGAATCATGCTAAAACAAGTGGCGCTGTTTTAATGTTAGATTTAGTTCGTTATACCAATATTCAGGATATTATGATAGAGAATACTGCTGCTAAGCTAGGTCAAAGGCCTAGTAAAGATATTAATATTGTTAATCATATGCATCGCTCTTACTCTGCACCCCATGAAACACAAGAAATTTTCAGGCGTATACAACTATTGACAATAAGTCATAATACTTATTATGTTGGAACACATGACTGGAAAAACACTC
>NZ_CDSC02000123.1 GCF_001298715.1 Bathymodiolus azoricus thioautotrophic gill symbiont | reverse complement strand
GTTTGGTTGGAATGGGTTTTTAAGGGGCGACTAAATACACAAACCACAGTTTTTTTGTCTGATGTTTTCATCGTAACATAGTATAATGACAAAGTTTTATCCATCTTTATAAAGTTGAGACTAAGTTAATGGAAAAAACCTACAACCCCGAACAAATTGAAGCCAAATACCGCTCACTTTGGGAAGACAAAAATCTATTTTCTTCCAATTCAAATTCTACTAGCGAGAACGCCTATTGTATTATGTTGCCGCCACCCAATGTGACGGGCAGTTTGCATATGGGGCATGCATTTCAGCACACCATTATGGATGTGTTAACACGGTATCATCGTGGTAAAGGTGAGCAGACACTTTGGCAACCAGGTACTGACCACGCAGGTATTGCTACGCAAATGGTGATTGAGCGCCAACTCGCTGCGCAAGACATGACGCGTCACGATATAGGGCGTGATAAATTTACTCACAAAATTTGGGATTGGAAGCAACAATCTGGTGGTACGATTACTTCTCAAATGCGTCGCTTAGGTGCTTCAGTTGATTGGGAAAGAGAGCGTTTTACAATGGATGAAGGGCTCTCAGATGCGGTACATAAAGTTTTCATTCAACTGTATAACGAGGACTTGATTTATCGTGGAAAGCGTTTGGTTAACTGGGATCCTGTCTTGCACACTGCCGTTTCTGACCTTGAAGTTATCAGCACCGAAGAACAAGGCTCACTCTGGCATATGCGTTATCCAGTGAGCGACTCTGATGAAGTGGTGGTAGTTGCCACCACACGCCCTGAAACCATGCTAGGTGATAGTGCAGTTGCTGTGCATTCAGATGATGAGCGCTATACACACCTTATTGGACAAACCATTGATTTGCCACTAACTGGTAGAAAAATCCCCATCATTGCTGATGATTATGTCGATATGGCGTTTGGCACAGGTTGTGTTAAGATTACTCCTGCACATGATTTTAACGACTATGAAATGGGTCAGCGTCACAATTTGGAGATTATCAATATCCTTACCAATGATGCCAAAATCAATGACACGGTTGAGAGTGACTATATTGACATGGATAGATTTGAAGCGCGCAAACAAATAATTAAGGATTTGGACGAACAAAACTTACTTGAGAAAATAGAACCACACAAACTAATGGTGCCACGAGGTGATAGAACCAATGCGGTGATTGAGCCATATTTGACAGACCAATGGTTCGTCAAAGTTGCGCCATTGGCACAGCCTGCGATTGATGCAGTGAAAAATGGTGATATTCGTTTTGTGCCTGAGAATTGGGACAAGACTTATTACAATTGGATGGAAAACATACAAGACTGGTGTATCTCTAGACAAATTTGGTGGGGGCATCGTATCCCTGCTTGGTACGATAGCAAGGGCAATATTTATGTTGCTGATTCCTTGGAAAAGGCACAACAACAAGCAGGTGAAGGTGTAAAGTTAAAGCAAGACGAGGATGTGCTTGACACTTGGTTCTCTTCAGCGTTATGGCCATTTTCAACCTTGGGCTGGCCCGAAAAAACGCCTGAACTCGCGCGTTTTTACCCAACCAATGTTTTGGTAACAGGCTTTGATATTATTTTCTTTTGGGTAGCACGAATGATTATGTTCGGTCTTAAGTTTACAGGCGATGTGCCGTTTAAAGACATTTATATCACTGGCTTAATCAGAGATGGACAAGGGCAAAAAATGTCTAAATCCAAAGGCAATGTTCTAGACCCAATTGATTTGATTGATGGCATTAGTCTCAAAGATTTATTAGAAAAAAGAACACAAGGGCTAATGCAGCCAAAAATGGCAGAGAAAATCACAAGACAAACCAAAAAAGAGTTTCCAAATGGTATTGATGCTTTTGGCACGGATGCATTACGCTTTACTTTTGCAGCGCTGGCTTCTTTTGGTCGTGATATTAAATTTGATCTCAAGCGTGTTGAAGGTTATCGCAACTTCTGCAATAAACTATGGAATGCTTCTCGTTTTGTATTGATGAAACTTGAAGAAGAAACCATTGACACCAATGCAAAATTATCAACGGCTGATGAATGGATTCTATCGCGTTTACAAGACACTAAAACCAAAGTTGAAAAGCATTTAGGTAGTTATAGGCTAGATTTAATGAGCCATGAACTCTATGAATTTGTATGGGATGATTATTGCGGCTGGTATTTGGAATTCTCTAAGTCTTTATTGGCGAATGAAACTACTAAGGCTGGTACACAGGCAACACTCATTAAAGTCTTAAATGAAATGGTGAGCTTACTTCACCCTATTATTCCGTTTATCACTGAAGAAATCTTTGAGCAATGCAATACTATTCTTAGCAAAGATAAAAGTAGCTTGATGAGTGAGCCCTATCCAGAAGTTGATACACAACTTATCTCAGAGAAAGCCGAGGCAGAAATTAAGTGGCTGCAAACTTTTGTTCTAGGCATTCGTCAGATTCGCGCACAGATGAATATTTCACCGAACAAAGTGTTAAATTGCTTTGTACAAGACTTCAATGCAGTAGACCAAACCTATCTTAATAACAATACCAATATTCTAAAGTCTTTGTCAAAAATGCAAACTATTAACAAACTCTCACCTAATGATGAGGCACCTGAGTCAGCAACAGCATTGGTGGGAGAGATGAAAATTCTTATTCCTTTGGCAGGCTTAATTGACAAAGAACAAGAGATTGTGCGTTTAAATAAAGAAATTGAAAAATTAAATCAGCAAAAAGCACAATTTGAAAGTAAATTAAATAATGAAAAATTTGTCAGCAGTGCACCTAAGGAGATTGTAAACACCGAAAGAACAAGATTGGCTTCAACTCAAAATACTATTACTGATTTATCCACGCAATTGAAAAAAATGAACAAATTATGAAGCGCAGCTTATTTATAATATTTTTATTGCTAAATTCAATAATCAATGCTGCCTCCTATGTCTATGTCACCGATATGGTGCCTATTCCGATGCGTTCTGAAAACAAAATTCAGAACAACCCTAGCAATCTTATTAAAATGTTAGATTCTGGCACTAAATTAAAAATTTTAGCCACCGAAGATGGCTGGACTAAAGTTAGATTTGAAAACACCACTGGCTGGATGATTTCACGCTATTTAACCTCCAATACACCTGCAAGAGTTCAGTTGGAAGTACTTCAGCGTAATAATAACAACAACAAACTGTCCCTTGCTAAACAAAATGAAAAAAATACAATGCTTGAAGGTCTTACGGCTGACTTAAAAGCAAAAAATACCAAACTTTCCATTCGAATTGGAAAATTAGAATCAGAAAAAGAATACATTAAGCAAACTTATCAAGACTCGCTCAAACTTGAACACGAAAACAAAAAACTTAGAACTGCTACTTTGCAACTACAAGCAGAATTACAACTATTAGAAAATAATAATACCGTCGGACAAGATTCCAGTGCCAGAAATTGGTTTATCGTTGGTGCGCTGGTTTTATTTTTTGGATTTATGGTGGGCTTTGTTTTTCAAAAACGTACAAATAACAGGAGATTTTAAGATGAATTTACTAAAAACCGCACTCACTTTTGATGATGTATTGCTTGTCCCTGCGCATTCAAAAATAATGCCAAAGGAGGTTAGCCTCAAAACACAACTAACCAAAAACATTACGCTCAATATGCCTATTTTATCAGCAGCAATGGACACAGTGACTGAAGGCAATTTAGCTATTGCTATGGCACAAGAAGGTGGTATTGGTATTATTCACAAAAATATGTCTGTTGAAAAACAAGCAGCAGAAGTACATAAGGTTAAGCGCTTTGAGTCTGGCATTATCAGAGACCCTATCACGATTGGTGCCAAGGCAAGTATTAAAGATGTGTTTGATAAGCAACGACAATATAAGATTTCAGCATTACCTGTGGTAGATGGCAATACCATTATCGGCATGGTGACAGGTCGCGATGTTCGCTTTGAAACCAATCTCAATGATTTGGTTGAAAATGTAATGACACCGCAAAACAAACTTACCACTGTCAAAGAAGGCACAGACATGAGTGAAGTACGCGCACTATTGCACAAACACCGCATTGAACGCGTCATTATCACGGGTGATGATTTTAATCTACAAGGTATGATTACCGTTCGTGATATTCAGAAATCAAATGACTTCCCTAATGCCTGTAAAGATGAGAAAGAACAATTGCGTGTTGGCGCTGCAGTTGGTGTGGGTAGCGGTACGAGTGAGCGCATTGATGCCTTAGTTGCAGCTGGTGTTGATATTATTGTCATTGACACCGCACACGGACATTCTCAAGGTGTGCTTGATCGTGTTAAGAAAACCAAAGCCAAACATCCAAACCTTAACATCATTGCTGGCAATATTGCCACTGGTAGCGCAGCACTAGATTTAGTCAAAGCGGGTGCGGACTGCGTAAAAGTCGGTATTGGCCCTGGTAGCATTTGTACCACGCGTATTGTTGCAGGTGTGGGTGTACCGCAAATTACTGCTATCTCTGATGTGGCAGAAGCCTTACAAGGCACAAGTATTCCCTTGATTGCTGATGGTGGCATTCGTTATTCAGGTGATATTGCTAAGGCCTTTGCTGCAGGCGCTTACTGTGTTATGCTTGGCTCAATGTTAGCTGGTACAGAAGAATCCCCTGGTGAGGTAGAACTCTATCAAGGTCGCTCTTATAAATCTTATCGTGGTATGGGCTCAATCGGTGCGATGAATCAAGCGCACGGCTCATCTGATAGATACTTTCAAGCAGACTCCAAAGCAGATAAATTAGTACCAGAAGGTGTCGAAGGTCGCGTACCATTCAAAGGTTCTATCCGCCCTATCGTTCATCAAATGATAGGAGGTGTACGTTCATCAATGGGTTACACAGGTTGCGCAACACTGGATAAAATGCGCACCGATGCAACTTTTGTACAAGTAACCTCAGCCGGTATGGTTGAATCACATGTGCATGATGTCTCTATTACTAAAGAAGCACCTAACTACCATCAATAACTTCATTTTTTTTATTCTATTACATTAAACATACAAAGCTTTAAAAGAAAAAAGAGCTTGCTGATAAAGGACTTAACCTTAATTTATTGAGTTTTATTAAAAAAGAATTAAACATAATGAGAAGAACTTATATGACCACTAAAACAGAATTAGAATTGATGATAATTGAATGATTGTAGAAATTATCATAGCAACAATACTAGGTCTGTTTACCGGCAGTTTCCTTAATGTCGTTATTTACCGATTACCACTTAGTATTTGTACAGACGCTACAATTGATTTAATCAATCCTAAGCGCTCATTTTGTCCCGTTTGCAAACAAAAATTAAGCGCACTAGAGCTAGTGCCAATTTTTAGCTATCTAGCTCAAAAAGGCAAATGTAAGCACTGTGGCACTACTATTAGTTGGCAGTACCTGATCATTGAAGCAATGACAGCTTTAATCAGCGCATTAATCGTGTTTATGTTTGGGATAACGACAGAGTCAGGATTTTATTTGTTACTAGCATGGCTCTTGATTCCACTATTTGTCATTGATTTAAAAGAGCAACTATTGCCAGATGTTTTAACACTCTCACTAATGTGGATTGGGTTTATTTATCAAATGCAGTTTGGTGACTTACAAAATGGCGTTATTGGGGCAATGGTTGGGTATTTGTTGTTATGGAGTCTGTATTGGTTCTTTAAGATAATGAGAAAAAAAGAAGCTATAGGCTACGGTGATTTTAAATTACTCGCAGCACTAGGTGCTTGGATAGGATGGCAGGCAATACCGCAGCTACTATTGGGTGCTTCAGTGTTAGGTTTAATATTCTTTGTAGTAAGTAGAACCAAAAAAGATCAGGCGTTTGCATTTGGTCCATTTTTAATTATTGGTTTTTTGTTTGTAAAGTTGTTTACTTTATCATCACTGTTGTAATGAAATCATTGACAGTTAAGCAAATAATAGCGCTACATCATGAGTCAAGACTTAAAATAAGGGACTAACTTATATTAATACCAACATCTTATAAGACAGTCTATTACCACTAAATCCAAACACAATTGAATCAATTCTATCCAGCGTCAATCGTTTGACATTACCATCATTCAACCTAAAAACAAACTCATCAACATAACGCCCGATATGTTTATCTGAAAAATGATGAAACACACCATTGTAACCTCGTTTTAATAACGCCCAAACACTCTCAATGCCATTAGTATGCGCAGTCCCGTCAACATACTGTCCAGCAGAATGATTGACCATTAGCTGTTTATAGCCCTCTATGCCTTTATATA
>NZ_CDSC02000125.1 GCF_001298715.1 Bathymodiolus azoricus thioautotrophic gill symbiont | reverse complement strand
TTTGTAGTTTAAAATTTTCATAAACGCAGTAAGGTTTGGTTGTGTATAGAAGGGATGTGGTTGTCTTTTGTGTTTTCACCCAATGGGTGAAGCGGTTTTTTGGTTGAAATCATTATACCAGTTGGGGTTTGTGTTGTTTTTTTTGGTTTTTATTTTTGGATTAGGGAGAATACAAATTTATAATTTCTATAAAATAAATCTATATTATTATTTTATAAACACATGTTGAAAAAAGAATTTGAATTCCAACTTAAAGAATTTGTTTTAGGGTTGCAGGAATATATTAGCACCGAAGATGGACAGTGGACAATCAAAGGATTCATCGATGTTTTTCAAAATATTTATACAATTTCTTCTGATACCAAGATTGTTTCTAAGATTTTAGAGATTCATTTGTTCCCAAAAATTATGGAGTTCGCCCAAAAACATGGGTATAAGGTAGTTTTAGCAGAGCATCAAAATTATTATCCTGATATATCGTTTGTAAAATCAGATGATACAAGTGTTAAATTCGCAGTAGATTTTAAAACCACTTATAGGAATCCTAAAAAATCATTTTTGTGTAATGGATTCACATTAGGCTCTCATGGTAAATATTTTGAGGATAGGACAAGTACAAAAAATATACAATTTCCTTATAGTGAATACGCAGGACATTTTTGTCTTGGGATTATTTATGATAGAGCTAAAGGCTCTTCCATAGATGAAACAAAAAGCCACAATATTGAAGCATTGCATTCTATTACATCTGTTGTAAGTAATTTTCAGTTTTTTGTTACAGAGAAGTGGAAAATTGCCAGTGATAAAAGTGGTAGCGGAAACACTGCAAATATTGGAAGTATTAATAATATTGATGACATTATTAATGGTCGTGGTGTATTTTCAAAACTTGGAGAATCTTGGTTTGATGATTATTGGATGAACTATGAAAAAATTACTATTTCTGATAAAAATAGAGAGACTAAAAAAATTACTTCTTTAAAAGATTTTGTTGATTATAGAAAGGGCGACTCTTCGTTAATTGTTTTAAAAAATAATAGGATTTCAAAGAAATGAAAGTAAAAGTGCCACCAATAAAATCACAAGGAATAAAAACAAAATTAGTCCCTTGGATTGATGATATTGTTTCTAATGATTTTGATGGTAGATGGGTAGAGCCTTTTATGGGAACTGGAGTAGTTGCATTTAATATTGCTCCGCAATGTGCTTTATTGTGTGACACCAACCCTCATTTAATTAATTTTTATCAATCAATAAAAGATGGAAAAATTGATTCAAATATCGTTAGGGAATTTTTAAATAAAGAAGGCTCTTTACTTTTAGAAAAAGGTGAATCGCATTATTATGAATTACGGGAAAGGTTTAATGAAAAACATAACCCATTAGATTTTCTATTTCTTAATAGAGCAGGATTTAATGGGATGATTCGTTTTAATAGAAAAGGAGGGTTTAATATTCCTTTTTGCAGAAAGCCACAAAGATTCGCTCAAGCATATGTAACCAAAATTGTTAATCAAGTAGCACATGTAAGTCAATTATTAAAAGAAAAAGATTTTGAATTTAAATGTCAGTCATTTGAAGATACTATTGCAGATACATCATCATCCGATATTATTTATTGTGACCCTCCTTATATTGGAAGACACGCAGATTATTTCAATGGATGGGATGAGGATAAAGAAAAAAAACTTTTTAATTTACTGTCAGAAACAGAAAGTAAATTTATTTTATCAACATGGCATCACAATGATTTTCGTGAAAATGAATATATACATTCTTTGTGGAGTAAGTTTAATATTTTAACAAGAGAGCATTTTTATCATGTGGGTGGTAGTGAAAAAAACAGAAACCCAATGATTGAAGCAATTGTTACAAACTACAGCACTATGGTTTTAAATAATCAAGAACAAGAACAACAAGTTGCATGTAGTGTTTGATGACGACAAAACATTTATTATTCTTAACAATTTTTAGCTTTGTATCTTCTGTATTAGCACAAAACCCCTCATCATTTTCAAAAGCCAAAAGACTACTCTACAAAGAAGTATACAAAGACCACAACGAAACTTTTTACTGTGGTTGCTCATACACTGGAAAAGTAGTTGATTTAGAAAGTTGTAATTATGAAGTAAGGAAAAATACTAAAAGAGCAAAAAGAATAGAGGCAGAACATGTTGTTCCTGCTTACTGGATAGCAAAACTTACTAAAAAAGGTAGGGAATATTGGAGTAAAGGAACAAAAGTTGGATATTATTTTAGATATATTAAAAGACGAGGCTAAAGAAATGCGCACAATGATTTATGATGCAGGAGTTTCAAGTTTTTATCTAGGCAAAAAAGGTTTGGCTTTTGTGAGTTGTATTAATACTAGCGAGGTAAGAAAAATGAGACCCTGTAAAGCAAATTTGTCACACGCTTACCTTATACAGGCGGATTTTGTGAATACACAGTGTCAGGGGGCGAATTTTAGGGATGCAAAATTTAACAAAAAAACAAAATTACAATCAGGTGGTGAAATCAATAAAGAAGCAATCAAAGCCATTGAAGACGCCCAACCTTACTTAGTCACCCCTTAAAAACCCATTCCAAACAAACCAAAACCACCCATTTTGCCAACCATCCAAATCAACAAAACTGCTTTTTATCCAGCACCACAAAAAA
>NZ_CDSC02000326.1 GCF_001298715.1 Bathymodiolus azoricus thioautotrophic gill symbiont | reverse complement strand
GAAAGAATTTTTTTCAAAGTATCAGCTTGATATAGTAATGCATTTAGCAGCAGAGTCGCATGTGGATAGGTCTATTAGTGGTGCGGCTGAATTTATTAAAACCAATATTGTCGGCACCTATACAATGCTAGAGATTGCAAAAGATTATTATCAACAATTGTCCGATGATAAAAAAGGCATTTCGTTTTCATCATATTTCTACTGACGAAGTTTATGGTGATTTGGATGGAACGGATGATTTATTTACCGAAAGCACACCTTACGCACCAAGTTCGCCATATTCCGCTTCAAAAGCCAGTTCTGACCATTTAGTTCGTGCTTGGTTTCGCACTTATGATTTGCCAATCGTTATTACCAATTGCTCTAATAATTATGGTGCCTATCAATTCCCAGAAAAACTTATTCCTGTAGTGATTTTAAATGCTTTGGCTAATAAGCCATTACCAATTTATGGTAAAGGTAATCAAATTCGTGATTGGCTTTTTGTTGATGGCCACGCCAAGGCTTTGGTTTTGGTTGCAGAAAAGGCAAACTGGGGGACACTTATAACATTGGTGGTTATAATGAAAAACAAAACATTGAAGTTGTGCAAGAAATTTGTCAGATTTTAGATGAATTGGTGCCAACAAAAGAGCCGTATAATAGACTAATAACATTTGTTACTGATAGAGCAGGACACGATGTTAGATATGCTATTGATGCCACTAAAATTACTAGAGAATTAGGCTGGATGCCTGATGAAACTTTTAACTCAGGTTTGAGAAAACCGTTAAATGGTATTTGAATAATCAAGATTGGTGTCGTGAGGTTATTAATAAATGACATACAAAAAGTATTAAGTGGTTTTATTGAATTATGCCAAAATTTAATATTAGTGAGTTCTTTTGATTTAAGCAAATAAGGAATAATATAAAAAATGAGCGATATAAAAAAACCGTTAATCAGCATTATTACCGTGGTATTTAATGGTGTTGAGTTTTTAGAAAAAACCATTCTTAGTGTTATCAATCAAACTTATGAAAATATTGAATATATTATTATTGACGGTGGATCTACCGATGGCACGGTGGATATTATTAAAAAATATGAGGATAAAATTGCGTATTGGGTGGGTGAGTCTGATCAAGGGATAAGCGATGCTTTTAATAAAGGTGTCAAAGTTTCATCTGGTGAATATATAAACTTTCAGGGTGATGGAGATGGTTTTGTATCTTCTGGTAGTTTAGAAAAAGTTTTTCAAGATATAAATAGTAAAGAAGATATTTTTGTAAGTGCTAGAATACAAAGAATAGATATAAAAGGAAATGAATTATATACATCTAAATATATAGATAAAATTGACTCTAAGAGTTTACTATTTAGAATGTCTATGCCTCATCAAGGACTCTTTACACATAAAAGTTATTTTGAAAAATATGGACTATTTGATGTGAATAATATTTTTTGTATGGATTATGAGCATTTACTTAGAAGTTATAAAAACTTTCCAAAAGTGGTTACAAAAGATGTAATAGTAGCTAGATGGAGAGATGATGGTATAGGAGAAGGTCGAACTTTAGAAATATTTAAAGAATATGATAAGATAAAAAGAGATAATAATGTAGCTATTAGTTTTGTACTTGATGGTGTTAAGTATTGGACTTTATTTAAGTATTATATAAAAAAGGTATTGAAACTTGGAAAATAAATTATTATGGGTTGATAATTTCAAGAACTTAGGAATATTAGCCGTCATCTTAGGACATATAGCTTCTCCTCTTGGAGGATTTATATTCTCTTTTCATATGCCTTTGTTTTTTATAGTTGCTGGATTTTTTATAAAGTTTGATTTAACTTTTAAAGAGTTTGTAAGCAAAGATTTTAAAAGACTTGTGATTCCTTATTTTATATTTTCTGTAGTTGGTTTGGGTTTGGAAATACTTAAAAGATATGCTTTGCATAGAAATACTGTAAATTTATTAGATGAGTTGCAAGGTGTTTTTATATGGATGGATATGCCATCTTTGATACATACTTATGCTTTTGTTTTATGGTTTCTACCTGCATTGTTTTTTGCTAGGGTTATATTGTTTATAGTGAAAAAAAATATACAAAATATATTTATACAGTTTTTAGTAGTATTTATATTGTTTTCTCTAAGTTTTTTTATAAATTTACCTTTTGGAATAGACAATGCGATGAATGCTTTACTATTCGTATTTATTGGATATATCTATTTTCGGTCTTATGCAGAAAGTAAGATATTGTATTTTTTACCTTTTGTTGCAATGGTAATATGGATTTTTGTAGGTTTTCCCGCATTGGATATGGCTTCAAAAACATACTCCAACATAGTTATAAACATATTGTTTTCTATATCTATAGTATATACATTTATCATTATATTAAAAAAATTTAATAGCGACAATAAATTATTGAAAATATGGGGGGGCAACACTATGCTTTTATTTATCATGCATCCATATACAAATAATATTGCTCATATTGTTGTGGAAAAACTACACTTTGGAGATTGGTATCTTAAACTTTTTATCTCTTTGATTTTACTTCAAGTTTTACTTTTTCTTAAATTGAAGTTTGAAAATAAAGGAGTGTTCAAATATGTATGATTATGTCATCGTTACACATATTCCAGCTTTTTATAAAGTAAATCTTTACAATGAATTAGCAAAAAAATTAAATATACTAGTTATTTTTATAGCTTTAAATACATCTGAAAAACGATCTGATGATTTTACTACTTTAAAAAATGCTAGATTTGAATATAAAGTCTTATTTGATGGTAATTTTCAGAATAGAGATGCTTTTAAAAATATAAGTAAAATAAAACAAATATTAAAAGAAATAAACTATAAAAAATTATTAGTAAGCGGTTGGGATTTAAAAGAATTTTGGTACCTGGTATTTACACATAGTAAAGTAAGAAATTGTTTGGCTCTAGAATCCACAGTTTTAGAAAGCAATACAAAAGGTTTAAAAAGACTTGTAAAAAGTATATTTTTAAATCGTATTTCGACCGTTTTCGCATCTGGAAAATTGCATGTAGAACTTTTAGAAAAATTGAACTATAAAGGGAATATAAAAATCACAAAAGGGGTAGGCATCATTAATAAGCCTGATTTTGTATATGAAAGTAAAATATATCAAAAAAGATTTTTATTTATAGGTAGATTGTCAAAAGTTAAAAATTTAGAATTTTTAATAAATATTTTTAATGATTTAAAAGACTATAAGTTAACAATTATTGGCACAGGAGAGGATGAAAAATATCTAAAAAGTATAGCAAATAAAAACATTGTTTTTTTAGGAACTATAGAAAATAAAGATATAAAAAATGAATTTAAAGAAAATGATATATTTATCTTTCCTAGTATTAGTGAGCCTTGGGGGTTGGTTGTGGAAGAAGCTTTGTATTTTGGATTACCTGTGATTGTAAGTGAAAATTGTGGGGCTAGTGAATTAATAGAAAATAGCATGAATGGATATATCTTTAAGCCAAAGGATAGTATAGGAATAAGAGATATTGTTTTGAATATTGATAAAATGAAGTATGATGTGTTGGCATTCAATGTAAAACAACTTTCTATTGATAATAAAGATAAATTACAGGTTATTGTTTACGAATAAACTGATTATATCTCATGAAATTGTTAATAGTACATAACAAATACCAATCTAACAATATAGGTGGTGAAGATATAGTTTATCAAAATGAACTTCAATCTTTAGTAAAGAAATTAGGCAAAGAGAATGTATTTTCTTTTGAAGTGTCAAATGATGATATTAGTAAATTTAAACTTATATTTAGCATTTGGTTTTCTTTTAAATATTACAAAGAAGTAAAAAAAATAATAGTGAAAAACAATATAGATATTGTGCATATTCACAATTTTTATCCACTTTTAACACCTAGTATATTTAAAGCATCAAAAGATGCAGGGGCTAAAGTGGTACACACTTTGCATAATTATCGTTTGTGGTGTATCTCTGGTATTTTTTATAGAGATGGTTATGGTATATGCGAGTTATGTCCAAAAAATAGATTTTCTTTGCACGGTGTTTTTAATAAATGTTTTAGGAAGTCTTTAATTCAAAGTGTATTAGCACAGATGTCTTTTTGGTATTACAGAGCAACTAAAGTATTTGATAATATAGATTATTTTTTTGTATTGACACAATTTCAAAAAGATAAAGTAGTATCTTTAGGATTAGATAAAAAAAGAGTGATATTAAAGCCAAATAGTCTTGACATAAATTTTAAAATAAAAGAACAGAAAAATAATTATATATATGTAGGAAGAATTGAAGAATCAAAAGGAATATATGGGCTTTTAAAAGTATGGGAGCAATTAGACGATATATTTGTATTAACCATTGTAGGTGGTGGCGATATTGAAGAAGAATTGAGAGATAAATACGCAAAGAAAAATATCATTTTTAAAGGTAAGCAGAACAGACAAGAAACACTAAATAATATCGCAAAATCAAAATATTTAATTCAACCATCAGTTTGGTATGAAACTTTTGGGTTGACTATCATAGAAGCGATGAGTTTTGGTGTGCCAGTTATAGGGTTTAATATTGGCACAAGAGATGATTTTATAGATGATGGGAAAAATGGTTTTTTAGTTGATAAAGAAAACTTAAATGAAGTAATTATGAAATCATTTGAATGCAAAGAAAAAGAATATGACAAGTTAAGTAAAAATGCAATTTTAAAATCAAAAGAGTTTGAAAATCATTATGTGCTTGAAAAACAATTAGAAATTTATAGAAAAATACTGGACTACAATTGAAAATATCCATCATCACCGTTGTTTACAATAATCAAAACACCATCAACAATGCCATCGATTCTGTTTTGAATCAAACTTATGAAAATATTGAATATATTATTATTGATGGTGCTTCTACAGATGGAACGGTGGATATTGTCAAAAGTTATGGCAATAAAATAGATAAATTTATCAGCGAACCAGATAATGGCATTTACGATGCGATGAATAAAGGTATTGTTTTAGCGACAGGCGATATTATTGGGATATTAAATGCCGATGATTTTTATGCGGATAATACTGTGTTAGCGACTGTGGTTGAAAAAATGCAATACGAAGGTGCCGATAGTTTGTATGCTGATTTAGATTTTGCGCAACAAGATAATGTCAATAAAACAGTTAGAAAATGGCGTTCTAAACCTTATAAAACAGACTTATTTAAAAACGGTTGGCATCCTGCACACCCCACTTTTTTTGTTAGAAAAAACATTTATGATAAATATGGCAGATTTAATTTAGAGTTCAAAATTTCTGCGGATTATGAAATTATGTTGAGGTTTTTAGTTAAGCATAAAATCAGTGTTATCTATTTACCAAAGGTATTGGTTAAAATGCGTATTGGCGGGGTTAGTAATGGCAATATTAACAACATCATTAAAGCAAATATTGAGAGCTATAAATCTTGGAAAGTTAATGGCTTGAAAATCAACCCTTTGTCTTTTATTAAAAAACCTTTGTCTAAGATATTGCAGTTTAAATTTTTTTCTTTTTTGAAAAAAAATAATTGGCGAGCGTTTTGGTGGCGCTGAAATTTTTTTTTCGTTTGATAAGAGATGTTGATTTTAGTGCTTATGATTATATTTCTTTGGCTGTAGTGGTCTTATTTAGGAGTGTTAAAAACTTTGACACTTACAACCTTGTTTGTTTATAATCGTTCTCAGTGTAGCGAATAAGTTGTAAGGACTTGATAAAAATAAAATGAATAAAATAATCATAGAACATTTACAACAAATTCCCCAACTATTGGCTATTTATATTTTTGGTAGTATAGCAAGTGGGGAAAATATTGAAAGCAGTGATATTGATATCGCATTTTTAGCTCAGGATAAATTGGATAATATTGCAAGATGGGATTTATCTCAAAAGTTATCAATTGTGTTGCAATGCGATGTTGATTTGGTGGATTTAAGGCGTTGTAGTGAAGTTTTTAGATTTCAAATAATTTCAAACGGCAAATTTATTTACACCAAGGATGAAAAAAAAATTCAAGCATTTTCTGACCAGTGTTATTGGCTGTATCTAGATTTGCAAGAGTTAAAATTACAACAGTATCAAGATATTCAAAAAACAGGCTTAGTTTATGGATGATGTTATTTTTAATAAAATTGCAACAATAGAAAAATGTATTTCTAGGGTTTATGAAGAATATAGTGGCTTTGAAGAAGAGTTTTTAGAAAATTACACCAAACAGGACTCGGTAGTTCTTAATATTGAAAGGGCGGCTCAGGCTAGTATTGATATTGCCACACATATTGTTAGAGTGAAAAAACTTGGTTTGCCACAAAGCAGTAGAGAAGTCTTTATTTTATTGAATGAACATAAAGTTATTACTAAAAAAACTAGTGAAAACATGCAAAAGATGGTAGGCTTTAGAAACATTGCTGTGCACAATTATCAAAAATTAAACCTAGATATAGTTTGCCATATTATTCAAGTTAAGCTTGATGATTTTAAGAAATTTAATGCTGAGTTACTTCAAAGTAGCAAAAGGCAAGTTTAGGACACCCCTAAAAACCCATGGCAATCCCTAAAAAGCGAATTTTAAATTTTAAAATTATCGCAAAGGTAAAATAGTTTTATTTTTTATCTAGCATTATGCAAGCATTTTTAATTACTTTAGCTTTTTCAATAATTTTCTCAGCTTTGATTGTTGTCTTAGCTCATAAAAAACAATGGTTTTTAAACCAGCATGATTTGTGTGGGGTGCAAAAATTTCATCATCAGCCAACGCCTCATATAGGAGGTTTGGCAGTTTTTTTGAGTTTCTGTATAGGGTATTTTTTATTACCTGACTTGCAAGCCATTTTACTGCCCTTATTGTTGGTTTCGACACCTGTGTTTATCATTGGTTTGGTTGAAGATTTTAGTGCCAAAATATACCCTTTATGGCGTTTGATATTTATATTTATCTCGCTTAGTGTTAGTTTCTTTTATTTTGATATTGGTATTTCATCATTGGGTTTCGCGTGGACGGATAGCCTGCTGTCTTACCCATTAATTGGTTTGGCTTTTACATTACTGGTGGTGGGCGGTGCAGTCAATGCATTAAATGTGATTGATGGCTATAATGGCTTGATGTCAGGTTATGCTATATTGGCATCATTAGCGATGGCATTTGTTGCTTATCAATTAGGTGATAGCTTGATATTGCAACTAAACTTGCTTTTAATTGCTGCTACTCTTGGATTTTTCTTGTTGAATTTCCCATTGGGTAAATTATTTATGGGTGATGGTGGGGCGTATTTTATTGGCTTTATGTTCTCGATGATAGGGTTGGTGTTTGTCTCTAGACACGACATGCTGTCTAATTGGTTTGTATTAGCACTCCTAATGTATCCTATGTATGAATTGCTATTTAGTATTTATAGGAAGAAAATCATCAATGGTACACTTGCCAGTGAGCCAGATGGCTATCATTTACATATGCTAATTCACAAACTTGTAGTAGCCAATAATTCTCAAGGTGATAAAACGATGAATAACAGTAAGACATCGCCTTTTTTATGGGCATTGTCTTTAGTGAGTATTATTCCTGCACTATTTTGGTATGATAATAAACTGGTATTGATTGGCTGGGCATGTGTGTTTATGGTGGTTTATACGATTATTTATCGTCGTATTGCACGAAAATACACTTAGTTATTAAAATTTTTATAAATATACATTTAATTAATATACAATGTATATATAAAATTTTGTAAACAGCATTAGAATAAAACAATGGAATTTAATTGGAGTGATGATAAAAATAATCTTTTGTTGGAATTAAGGAATGTGTGTTTTGAGGATGTGGTTACCAGTATTAGCAATGGAAAATTGCTCAATATTGAGAAAAATCCAAGTAAGAATTTTGATAATCAGTATTGTCTTGTTGTTGAAATTAGTCATTATGTTTATGTTGTTCCTTTTATAAAAGACAAAGATTTATTTTTTCTAAAAACCATTTTTCCCAGTAGAAAGCAAACTAAAAAATATTTAGGAGGGTAAGTATGAAAAATATTACAATTGAAACTACAAAAGAGTTAAAAATTTTGCAGAGTTTTGAGGATAATCAATTTATTGAGTTGGATAAAGGTGATTTTGACGAATTAAGTGCGTCCTTGAAAGATGCTGCATCCAACACTATCAAAAAGCTTTCTAAAAAGAAGTCTATTAGCATTAGATTGCTTGAAGATGATATTGATAGGTTAAAGGCAATTGCAATGAATGAAGGTATGCCGTATCAAACTTATATTAGCCATGTACTTCATAAGGTAACCACAGGTCGTATTCACCCTTAATTCATTTTATGAAAATTTTAGTAACAGGTGGCGTAGGTTATATTGGCTCACATACTTGCATAGAGCTTATTGAATCTGGCTATGAAGTGGTGGTGCTTGATAACCTGTGTAATTCATCATTAGAGTCGCTAAAGCGTGTTGAAGAAATCACTCGCAGTAGTATTCCTTTTTATCAGGCAGATGTTTGTGATAAGGTGGCGCTTACTCAAGTGTTTGAGCAGCACAGTATTGACGGTGTGATTCATTTTGCAGGGCTGAAGGCAGTAGGCGAGTCGGTAGAAAATCCGATTGAGTATTATAATACCAATGTTGGCGGTACTTTCATCTTGAGCGAAGTGATGCGCGATTTTAATTGCAAAACTTTTGTATTTAGTTCATCAGCCACTGTGTATGGTAATCCACATACCGTGCCTATTAAAGAAGATTTCCCATTATCAGTGACTAACCCTTACGGGCGCTCAAAATTGATGATTGAAGAATTTTTGCAAGATGTGTTTACTGCCCATAGCACTTGGCATATTGCACTACTACGATATTTCAACCCTATAGGTGCGCATAAAAGTGGCCTGATTGGTGAGCATCCGAATGGCATTCCCAATAATCTACTTCCCTATATCTCACAAGTTGCGATTGGCAAGTTGGATAAGTTAAATATTTTTGGTGGTGATTATGACACGCCTGATGGTACAGGGGTGCGGGATTATATCCATGTGGTGGATTTAGCCAAAGGGCATATTCAAGCCTTGCGAGCTTTGATGGATAAACCACAAGTTATAACCGTTAATCTCGGTACGGGCAATGGTTATTCAGTGCTTGAACTGGTCAAAGCCTTTGAAAAAGCTTCAGGCAAAATTGTGCCTTATCAGATAGTAGATAGAAGGGCAGGTGATATTGCTACTTGCTATGCAGACCCATCCTACGCCGTTACAAAATTAAATTGGAAAACTGAGTGTGGACTTGATGAAATGTGTCAAGACACTTGGCGTTGGCAAAGCAAAAACCCTAACGGTTATTAACCAATTGAGACGCCGGGCTTCTCAATTTTGTTTTTTATTACAAGTCGATACCTTTTTGGGCTTTGATATTAGACCTAAAAGCGTGTTTGATGTCTGCTATTTTACTAACGGTGTCAGCAATCCTAATTAAACCCTCTGAAGCAGCTCTACCCGTGATAACCACATGTTGATTTTTTGGGCGTGCGTTGAGTGTATTTAAAATGACTTTTTCATCTAA
>NZ_CDSC02000101.1 GCF_001298715.1 Bathymodiolus azoricus thioautotrophic gill symbiont | reverse complement strand
TCATCCTACTACGCAATGTTTGACGAGTTTCACCAACATACAAAAGTCCACAGAGTGTACATTCTATACCGTAAAATTAAACCAAATTTGGCTGTGATAGTCCTTGGGTAGTCCCATTTCAAAATTGTGTCCAACAGCTCCGTTCGCCATTCAAGATGGCTGTTGTTACTAAAAATGAAATGTCTTCAATTGTCCATTGCTGCTTTATATCAATTGAAATGAGCTCAAATTTAAATGCAGCTACATGACAATGAGTAGATTAACAAATATTCTGGGTTTTTCTGTTACATTTTTCTTTCAACCGATTTATACCGATTATACAAATTAGACATATTTTGATAAAAGATCTCATTTAAATCTTCTCCTCTGAAACTGCTAAACTAAATTAAAGCAAATTCGGCTGGGATGGTCCTTGAGTGATCCCCTTTCTATATTGTGTCCGACAGCCCTGCCCTACATTCAAAATGGCTTCTGTTACTGAAAATAGAAATTTTCATTAGTTATCAATTTCTGCTTTATTTCACACCAAAGTGAACTCAAATGTTAGCTGCAGCTACATGGCAATTAATAGTTTAACATACATTATCGGTTTTTCTGTGTGATTTTAATTCCGCTTAGAAATATTACGAGGAAATGATCTTTTGGTGGCCCACTTTCAAAATTATGTGTAACACCCCCATTTTCTATCAACTTTAGATGTCAAATTAAAAACCAGGTGAGCGATTACAGGCTCATGGGAGCCTCTAGTTTAAAGTTACTCGCCAATCTGGCTAGTAACTATTGAAATCTACTCGCCAAAATTAAATTTGACTAACCAACAATGGTGAGTGATCCCTCATTTGAACTCGTCGCCATTTTTTCCATGACACTTAGTGTCCAATATTTTTAATATGTTCAGCACATAGGGAACACCACAGTCCACATTCCTTTGTTCTCATCATGCACCAATTATTTATCAAACAAAATATCATGTTGAATTTAATTGCATTCCTAATTCAAATTTGCCGACAAGGTCAACATTTAGAACTGTTAGGATATTAACAAATTAAGCATACCATTTCCGATCAAATATGTATGATTATTTCAGTAAATAATTACCAACTTCCGCTAAAATTTGGTCTACGACACGGTAACATGTTTGAAATAACAAAGCATT
>NZ_CDSC02000126.1 GCF_001298715.1 Bathymodiolus azoricus thioautotrophic gill symbiont | reverse complement strand
TTATTATTTGTGCAAAAAATTATGAGGTTTTTATGGGTTCAATAATAAAACAAATTGTTGATGCGGTGGTGTATTTTGTATCAGGAACATACAAAGGAGATGACGGTGACAACACACTAACCGCTGTTGGTTTGGCAGTATGGGGTGATGGCGCTCATATGTATGGCGGCAACGATACAATATATGCCGCCAGTTTAAAGCTAGATGTTTATGATACTTGGGGGCATCTATATATCTACGGAGCCGCTGGCTTTATGACTGTTAATAAAAGCGGCTGGGGCAATATGTCTGTCTCTGGTCTTGCTGGTGCAATGGATTTACAGCATACTGGACATTCAGGCGATATTAACTTTAAAGGCGCAGCAGCAAGTAATTACCTATATCGTCGGGGTAATTCTGGGAATATTTCATTTGAAGGTGCTGGCATATCCAACAGAGTGATTAGCAAGGTAAGGCGCGGTAATATTTCATTTGAAGGTATTGGCGCATCTAATATTGTGGAGCGTATAGGGGGAGATCAAGGCGACATTCACTTTACTGGCGCTGGGGTGTCAAACATAGTTACCAACAGTGCAAATAGAGGCAGTATTTATTTCATTGGACTAGGTGCTTACAACAAAGTGGAGCGCAGAGGTTATTCGGGTAATATTGATTTTGATGGGGCAGGTTTTTACAATGAAGTTGTTAATGCCGTCACCCACGAGGGCAATATTGATTTTTTCGGTGCTGGTGGATACAATTTAGTGGAGCGCAGAGGGGGGTATAAGGGCAATGTTGTCTTCGATGGTGCTGGTGTGGCTAATCATGTTATCAATGCAGCTAAGTATGGCAACACTAATTTTAGTGGTGGTGGCGGTGCCAATATTATCGATCATTCTGCCAATGGCAATGTCTCGTTTATCGGTATTGGCGCCATCAACAAAATTACCCATACAGGTGATTATGGTGATATTAATTTTATTGGTGGTGGCGTTGGTAATTTTATTACCCGTTCAGGAAAAACAGGCAATGGAGATTTGAGTGTACTGGGCGGTGGAAATATTGTTACCTGGTCAACAAATGGAAGATTAAAGGCAAAACTCGGCGGTTTTCGTTTAAATAAACTAGATAGATATGGGAGTGGTGACACGGACTTAATGTTGGCTTCATTAGGTAATATTGTCAATGTAGAGGTTACCAAAGGCAATCTAAATTTAACAGGCATTGGCGTGGCAAATATAGTCACCTATAAAGGGCAAGGCACCTTAAACGCCAATTTAGTTGGCGGTGCAAATATCATTACTAGAAAAGGTTCTGGAAATTCAATTCTATATCTTTTGGCAGGCGCCAATGTCTTTATTGATTTCTCCACAGGTGATATTAGCGGCTTTTTATTCGGTGGTTTGAATGTTGTTACTAAAAAAGGCGATGGCAATATTGACTTGGCAATGTATGGCGGTGCCAATGTTCTAACGCAAGTTGGTAATGACAATATTAAAGCCATGATGTTTGGCGGTGCCAATATCATTACCAAAGTAGGCGACGGTAATATTTTAGCACTATTATTTGGTAAAGCAAATATTGTTACTCAAGTTGGTAAGGGCAAGATGTATTTGTTAATGCTGGGCATAGGTAATATTGCCACCAAAATAGGAAATGGCAATGTTATTGTTGGCATGTTTGGTGTTGGCAATGTGCTAACCCATGTTGGTAATGGTATGACCGCTGCATTAATGGTATCTGTGGGGGTTAATTTTTTTACCAAGGTTGGCAATGGCTCAACGCTGGCATTAATGTTTTCAGCAGCAGGTGGTAATATATTCACTCATATTGGCAACGGGTTAAGCGCCGCTTTAATGATAGGCGGAACAGCCAATATCTTTACCAAAGTTGGCAATGGCACAACAGTAGCAGTAATGCTAGCAGGT
>NZ_CDSC02000263.1 GCF_001298715.1 Bathymodiolus azoricus thioautotrophic gill symbiont | reverse complement strand
AAAAAATAAACAAACTACACAGTATTGAAGAGAAACTACGCCTTACTTTAGAAGGAGATCACCAATTAAGTAAACAAAAAATTAACACGCCTAGCACCTCAGAGCGCTTGGCATACAAAATCACTCTTTTTCAAGATATGCCTATCAACAAAGTGGAACAAATTATTAGCCATTCTAAAATTTATCAAATCCCAAAAAATAAAACGCTTATTTTAGAAAACAATTCAATAACACACCTGTATATTGTTTTAATGGGTTGGGTTAAAATATTTAAACAAAATAAAATTTTACAAATTATTAGTAATAATGAAACTGTGTTGGAGCACTGTCTGTTTGCACATCAAGTTTTTAACGCAAATGCTAAAACTATTACTGATACATTAATGCTATCTATTCCAATTAATGTACTCAACCATACATTGGAACAATCCTCTAAATTTGCACACAACCTTATGGTTATGAGTGCACAAAAAACCAATACTGCTTTACAAAATCTTCAATCTATTAAACATAAAAACACCGAACAAAGAATGGGGGAGTTTTTTCTAAAATTACTCAATGATAAAAAATGGCAATCTAATACTATCCAATTACCTTGTAACAAGTCTCTTATTTCTTCTTATTTGGGCATGAGCAGAGAAGTATTCTCACGCAACCTGAAATGCCTATCTCTTCAAGGCATTAGTGTTACAAAAAATACTATTACCATGACCAATAAAGAAAAATTATGTAAATATTGCCATTTTGATACCAATAATCAATGTTATAATTTTCAACATAATCAATGCTATCGTGATGAACAAAACAAAAATTAAAATCGGATTTATTACCATTTCAGACCGTGCTGCTCGTGGTGAGTACAAAGATATTGGCGGTCCTGCTATGCAAACTTGGATTCAACAGGCGGTATTATCACCTTACAAAGTTGAGTCTATTATTATTGAAGATGATCAAGCTTTGATTGAGCAGACCATGATAGATTTTGCAGACAATAAAAACTGCAATCTTATTCTTACTACTGGTGGCACTGGACCTACGACTCGTGATGTTACGCCTGAAGCCACGCACACTGTTTGTGAAAGAATTTTTGATGGCTTTGCACAACAGATGCGCACTGTTAGCTTAAGGACTGTTCCAACTGCCATTCTTTCGCGACAGACAGCAGGCTCGCGTGGAAAAAGTTTGATTATTAACTTGCCTGGCAAACCAGATGCAATTGCTGTATGCTTAGGTGCGGTATTCTTAGCGGTGCCTAAATGTTTAGAGTTATTGGATGACTCTAATATTCAAATTGACTTGGATTTTGTAGAACAAGAATTCTAAAAAATAATTCTTTTGAGTAAGAAAAAGATTGCCATACCCAAAGTTTTTTCCATTGTTTGTAGGCTGAATTTAAATGAGCCCACCTAAGAACCTAAAAAACCACCAATCTTGAATGGAAAATTATAATTTACAAACTTACAAATTATAGCCGATTTCTTCGTGAGCACTGATGTCCAACCCTTGCTGTTCTTCTTCTGGACTCACTCTTAAACCAACCATCATTTCAACAACTTTAAGAATAATATAAGTCGCAATCGCTGTATAAGCAAAGGTTACCACCACACCAATAAATTGCACTCCCACTTGTGAAGCGATAGTCGTGCCTTCAGCCAAGCCTTGTCCACTGAACAAACCAAGCTCACTTGAAGCAAATACACCTGCCATCAATGTACCTAAAATACCGCCCACACCATGCACTGGAAATACATCCAGTGAATCGTCAATTTTGAATTTTTGCTTAATGATAATAACTGCATTAAAACAAACAAGTCCTGCAACAATACCAATCACCAATGCGCCTGCAGGGCCAACAAAACCTGATGCTGGGGTAATCGTACCTAAACCAGCAACCATACCTGTTACTGTACCTAATGCAGTTGGCTTGCCAAATTTAATCCATTCATAAAACATCCATACCATTGCTGCAGTTGCTGCCGAGATATGCGTGACCAACATCGCCATTGCCGCGTCGCCATTCGCTGCCAATGCTGAACCCCCATTAAAACCAAACCAACCAACCCAAAGCATACCTGCACCCGTAATCACCATGGTCATATTATGTGGTGGCATTGGTGTTTTTCCAAACCCCTTGCGTGGACCGACAACCATTGCTGCTACCAAAGCACCAACACCTGCAGTGACATGCACAACTGTGCCACCAGCAAAATCTAACAAACCCATTTCTTGTAGCCAGCCGCCACCCCACACCCAGTGTGTAATCGGTGCATAAACCACAATCAGCCAAAACGCACTAAAGAGCAATACAGCTGAAAACTTCATTCGTTCAGCAAAACCACCAATAATCAACGCTGGGGTAATAATAGCAAATGTCATTTGGAAAAGTACAAATAAACTCTCAGGAATGTCGCCACTTAACGAATCCTCCAAAACACCTGAAAGCATAAACTTAGACAAACTACCAAAATAAGCGTTGCCATCGGAAAAAGCGATTGAATAGCCAACCACTAACCATAAAACTGAAACAATACCTGCGATAGCAAAACATTGCATAAGTACTGATAGAATGTTTTTGCTACGAACCAAGCCACCATAAAATAAGGCTAAACCTGGCAAGCTCATCAACAACACCAATGCTGTTGAAGTTAAAATCCACGCTGTATTCGCGCCATCCAAACTATTGACACCCTCAGCAAACACACTCATTGGCATTAAAGTTAATAAGGCTAATATTTTTTTCATTCTTACCTCCTTACAGTGCGTCTTGGTCGGTTTCGCCGGTACGAATACGGACCACTTTTTCTAAATTACTGACAAAAATCTTGCCATCGCCCACTTTACCAGTATTGGCAGTTTTGCTAATTGCTTCAATAACACTGTCTAATTCTGACGCTACAATCGCGATTTCTAACTTAACCTTTGGCAAAAAATCAACTTGGTATTCTGCACCACGATACATTTCTGTATGTCCTTTTTGACGACCAAAACCTTTAACTTCGGTAACAGTAATACCAGACACACCCGCTTCTGATAACGCCTCTCTCACATCATCTAACTGATGTGGCCTAAGAATTGCACTGACAAGTTTCATTTCTCTCTCCTATGGAATGCTTATTAACTAATGTGTCTTATTATACAAGGTAAATT
>NZ_CDSC02000127.1 GCF_001298715.1 Bathymodiolus azoricus thioautotrophic gill symbiont | reverse complement strand
GTTACGACTATATAATAAACAAAAATTATCAAGAAAAATTGTCCAATATATTCGCCAAGTATTTTAGTCAAAAAGGCTATAAAAATATTGCCGTTTATAATAAAACAAAAGAATATAAGAGCGAAGTTGATTTAATTATAACACTTGAACCTTCAGGGTTAGATCTTCCTGCGGCTCCAAATAATGCAGGTTATGGAGTTTATCAAAGATCATTTTTTGGTTTACGAGATAAAGCATCTACCTATATAGAGATGAATGCTCTTGTAAAATTAAAATCTGGTGAAGAATTCAATACACATTTTCATGATTTTGCCGCCGTCTCATTTAAAAATTTACCTAAAAAATGGAGTTATTTATCCAGTGCTCAAAAAAATGAAATTGAAAGAAAACTTGAACAAAATATAAAAAAGTCTATAAAAACTATGCATGATCTGGGTTTGTAATTAAAAACTATAGATCAACTACTTTAAACAGATATTTTCTTAAAATCTATAATCTTTCCATTCTTCACTAAAACGCCTTCTTTTTGAAGGCGTTTTATTTTTACAGATAGGTCATCTGCAAAACCCCCTAACTCTCCATTTGATTTCACCACACGATGACAAGGCACTTCAGGTGCAAAAGGGTTTTTATTCATCGCCGAGCCAACCGCACGATGTGCTTTTGGGCGATTAATGAGTTTTGCTAAACCACCGTAAGTAGTCAGCCCTTAAAAACCACACAAAACATTGATTTATAACAATAAAACTAACAATAACCCTAGACAAATCAACCAACTTTTGTTAAAATACCTCTTATTCCTTGGTCGTTTTGCTTAAAAAAATGTTAACTAAATCGGTTCTTTCAAG
>NZ_CDSC02000130.1 GCF_001298715.1 Bathymodiolus azoricus thioautotrophic gill symbiont | reverse complement strand
GGTATTTTAACAAAAGTTGGTTGATTTATCTAGGGTTATTGTTAGTTTTATTGTTATAAATCAATGTTTTGTGTGGTTTTTAAGGGTTGACTAATTACATCCATTTTTGATCTTTCTTCGTTTCCGTCTATTGAATGCAAAAAACCTATGTTTTTGTTATGTGATTTCTCTATTACATCAACCAATAAATCTATGTTTGCTCTTTGAATCATGGACAATGAACAAAAATCGTTATCTATTTTCTCTTTAGTGCTTGTATTAAAATAAACAGTTAACTTTCCCATAAGACCAACAAAAACATCTGAAAGTTGAATCAATTGATTTGTCTGTGAATCCACGAATGAATAATTTTTAATTTCTATAGATTTATCTAAGATTTTGTAACCATTAAGTATTCTAGAAATAGAATTTTCATTGTCAAAAGTATGTGTTGAATATTTAAATAAATAAATTTGTCTTAGATAAAACTCCGAAAAATCTTCTATTATATAGTCATCCCCTTCCATAATAAATGGCAATGAGTTTGTTTTTTTTGCTTCTTTCAAAATCTGCCTTAAAGATTCTAAACCGAAATGAAACTCTTCTGTGTCAATGTAATCTTTAAAGATATGAGTTAAAGCCTCAATAAATGAAGAAACATCTTTTTTCTTTATATTTGGATATTTAAAATAGTAGAAAACCTCAGTAATCGAATCAATCTCAAGCTTTGATAGTTTGTATAAAACATCTTTCAAATACTCGGAAAACGGAGGTCCTAATTTTTGACTCGCTTCAGAATTTGCAATTGCCGAATCAACAATATCAACAATTGCCCAATACAGAATGTTTATACTTGAATAATGAACATATAAGTTGCTGCTCTCAATAAACTCTAAAAACAGTTTTAATTTGTTAGATTTCAGACAGTCAAGAAAACTGCCTTTTGCAATATGCTTGAATTTAACCTCTTTAGTAGTCTTTTGTAATTTGAAACTTTTAATTAGAGGCGCAACATCTGGAGCCATCCCTTCATGAACTAAACCGCCCAACACAAAATTTGCTGTAACTGGGCTATTGAAGCCCATCTCCCCTACATAAGACTTTCTGATATTATTCGTTTCATCATAATAAAAAGATAGAACCGAATCAAAATTTGCTGTCGGAGCAAGCATTTTAATAAAACTTCTTGTTTTATTAATTTCATGATCACTCATTTATCAATTTCACTTTATTGCATGAAAAAATCAAGGAGTCAGAATTTATACAATTCACATTTAATATATGGTTATTTCATTAATCATATTCTAACTCAACAGTAATGCCTAACAACTTACCATTATCTGAATCATCAGTAAGTTCTTTAATCGTATTTTGTGTAACAAATTTTTTCATACTGCCAGATAAAGTATTTAATTGATTTTGATTGATGCTAGCTATGTATTGTTTATCCGAAAATTTATTTTGAACTATTTTGAATAATTCACTGCAGTGTGTTTCATCAATATCGCTAAACAATCTACTATCATGAAAGATAAAATTCATAGAATGATTTTTGCCTTGCATTAGAATAGTTATGTCATAACAAAAAAGCTTAACACTATTAATTCCATCAGAAGAATCAGATTGAATTTTAGCTTCAATATCGTATCTAATTTGATTGAATCCATCATTATTTTTTACTGTAATTCCAGATAATGCATCAGGATAAAAGCGCTTTGCTAATTCCCTAAAATATTCCATAATTTTATCAATATCTTCTTTTACACCATCTAAGTAGTCAATTGTTTGTCTTGATTGTAAAGTCAAATTTGCTTTTAATGATAGTTTTTTCTGATCGTAGTCATGCTGTAATTTTTCATAACTCTGTAATTTTTCTTTATTTTGTACTAATTCAGCAAGATTAGCACTCATTTTAGTAAAAATATCTAGGGCTTGATGTGCATCCAGAAATTTCATTTTGTTATCAAGGGCTTTTTTAGACGCAGTAAAGTCTTTTTCAAGCGTTGTTACTTTGTCTAAAATTAGTTGTTTTTGTTGTTGTAGTCTCCTACCTCTGTTACATGTTAAAGACTGATAAAAAATTTCCAATTCAGACAATTGTTTTTCTACATTTTCCTGAAAAATAAGTTTTGATTCATTGAATATATTTTTTATGTCTTTTATATCTACATCGGGGCTAATTTTTAAACTTTGTTCAATGTTTTTTATGCTATTTTTTTTAAGTTCAATGCTATTTTGTATCTTATCTATTGTTCTTTTTATTTCATCAGATTCTTGTTTTATTTGATAATAATCATCTGCGACTTCAAACTGTTTTAAATCTTTCTCTAGTTTTCTAATTTTTTCTTCTAAATCTGCCAATACTAACGATGAGTCTTGGTCTTGGTATCCTTCAAAAAATTGCCTTAAAATCAAATCGTTTTTAATGTTATCATGCAACTTGTTTGTTGTTGCTATTTCTTTTTTAGTCTGCATTTTGGCTTGTGATAAATTCACATCAAGATTTAACAAAAAAGCATTGTAAAGTTGTTTTTGATAAGGTGCGCCTGTGCCTACTATTTCTGCCTCATTGTACTGAACATAGGATTTTTTTGACGGCCTAATAAAAAATGGAATCAAGGAACGAAAGCTCAAATATTTAGTATCTGACGGTATATTAAAACACAAACTTTGTAATTTTTTACAAAACTCAGTTACAGAAAGGTTTTCATCGTTTAACTTAACTTCATTAGGGGAGTTTGCGTATCTTGCTATTGTGTAAGATTTATCTTTTATTTCAATCGTTAAGAAAAACTGCCAATCAGATAATTTTTCTTGCAACGATTTTGTGATCTTGTTTTTTGTGCTGGCGCCAAGACAAAAATTAATCAAGGCAACTAATAATGATTTTCCAACGCCATTGTATGTTTTAGTATTGTCAAATTGCTCTGGAGTATTTTGTTTTGCAACAATAAAACTAGCACCATTTCTATTAAATATTATACTCTTAAATGTTTCTTTGTTAGATGTTAGTGAAATTAAACGCATTTTTTTATTACCCCATCTTTTTCCAATACACTGCCAATACTATATAGAAATAGCAGGGTCATAATTAAATTATCAAAACTGTGTTTAGCTAAATAAATTCTATTTTCATAATCTACTTCATATTTTTCCCAAAGTTCATCGATACTTTTAGGCGACTGAAGTTGCAACAAAACATAAGAGCCTAACCCTAGTAATGATTGAGAAAAATTAATGTGTTTTGTTGGTAATATCATTCTGGTTCCTTAAAAATATCACAAGTTTCAAAATATTTAGCTAGTAGTATAATAACGGTAGTTTGAAAAGGGGGCTTCTGTTGAGGGCTAATTTTATTAATAATTTCCCAAAACAATACATCATCAGAATAGTCACTTTTTAAATCTATGTATACCTCTCTAATTTTATTTTTAACCTCTTCTGCAAAGAAATTACTTTCATTATTTAAATACTTATCAAGAGAAGTAACTTGATAAAAAGCAGTCTTTAAATATTGAGATGGAAGTCCTGTTAAACCATTAAATTGAATTTTATTGTCCCAATCAGGGTAAACAATTGAATTGTATTCTACTGTTGGCAAAGGTAATTTCATAAGATGCCCAATTACTTCGTTTAAAACAGAGTAATCCAGTGAAATTTTTTCTGGATCAGGTGGACATCCAATTATAGAAAAAATTTGATCATCTTCTAATAAAAACAACGATTCTTCTAAATTAGAAGCAGTTTTAAATCCTGTACCTTTTAACTGATATTTCTGTTTTATAGCTTTTAAAGCCTGTTCACAATCTGCATTAACCCCCTTATATTTATCATTAACAACAAAATAAAATTCCTTAACAGATGGCCAATTATTTTTAAGTTTTCTAAAATCTGTTTTTATTTTCTGTACAGTACTAAGATAAGATTTTTGTATTTCTTCTGGTGCATAAACCTGAAAGAAAATACCTTTTGATTCAATATAACCATCATTTTTTTCTATCTCCAATATCACCCCAAGC
>NZ_CDSC02000131.1 GCF_001298715.1 Bathymodiolus azoricus thioautotrophic gill symbiont | reverse complement strand
AAGCAACCCTTTAGGGGGCTTTGTTATTAATGGCGAGGCAGCGAGTGATTATAGTGGCAGCTCAGTCTCCAGTGCAGGCGATGTCAATGGTGATGGCTTGGATGATTTGATTGTGGGTGCTAGTTATGCCGATCCAAGTGGTAAACCAGGTGCGGGTAAATCTTATATTGTGTTTGGTAAAGCCGACAGTAGCGCCATTGATCTGAGTGTGATTGCTAATGCAAGCAACCCTTTAGGCGGCTTTGTTATTAATGGCGGGGCAGCACATGAGTATAGTGGTTGTTCAGTCTCCAGTGCAGGCGATGTCAACGGCGATGGCTTGGATGATTTGATTGTGGGTGCTTTTTTGCCAATTCAATTGCGGGTAAATCTTATGTTGTGTTTGGTAAAGCCAACAATAGCGCCATTGATCTAAGTGTGATTGCTGATACAAACAACCCGACAGGGGGCTTTGTTATTAATGGTGAGGCGGCGTATGATTGGAGTGGCTGGTCTGTCTCCAGCGCAGGCGATGTCAACGGCGATGGCTTGGATGATTTGATTGTGGGTGCGAGTGATGCCGATCCGAGTGGCAAATCAAAAGCAGGTAAATCCTATGTTGTGTTTGGTAAAGCCAACAGCAGTGCCATTGATCTAAGCGCCATTGCTGATGTAAGCAACCCGACAGGGGGCTTTGTTATCAATGGCGAGGCAGCAGGTGATGTTAGTGGTAACTCGGTCTCCAGTGCAGGCGATGTCAACGGCGATGGCTTGGATGATTTGATTGTGGGTGCTGTGTATGCTGATTCAAATGGCAATAGTTCAGGTAAATCTTATGTTATCTTCGGTAAAGCCAACAGCAGTGCCATTAATCTAAGTAGCATTGCTGATGCAAGCAACCCGACAGGGGGCTTTGTTATCAATGGCGAGGTGGCAGGTGATCGTAGTGGTAGCTCAGTCTCCTCTGCAGGTGATGTCAACGGCGATGGCTTGGATGATTTGATTGTGGGTGCTTATGGCGCCAACCCAAATGGTATTAACTCAGGTAAATCTTATATCATCTTCGGCAAAACCGACACTAACGCCATAGACTTAGCAAAACTGGGTGGTGATTCAAAATACGCTATT
>NZ_CDSC02000141.1 GCF_001298715.1 Bathymodiolus azoricus thioautotrophic gill symbiont | reverse complement strand
ACTTGTTTCATTACTTGTGTCTTTTATATATATTATACAGATTTTTTCTCTATTATTTCGCTAGATAAAACGTCAAGATACTGTACTTTGCTAAACGAGCCCAATACTCGTTCATGTTAAGTAAAACCTCTAGATAAAGTGGGTATCTTCCCAGTTCACCTATAACTACATATGAAAACTTTCGTCTCATGAAAATTAAAAGTATTATGTATGAAATTCAAGATTAGAGCATTCTTAATAAATTATTTACGAGTGTTGGCATTTAACTCATGTGGAAAACGCTTACATGACCGCTTTATTTCACTAATGTGGGAGATTTGGGCCGATAACATTAGTTTAACCACGCCATTTTATTATTATTGAAGTGTCTGTACCAAGTGAGCAATCATGTATCATGGTGTAACAATTTGTCCTGTTTTTACGATTTTCCCATGGTAGTTTTTTGTTTTGGATTTCATTTTAAAAGTGTATTTAATATTTTTTAAGCTATTTCTCCTACTCTCAGAGTGTTTAAACCAATAATGATTTTTGATCGCCACGATGGTTAAATTTCTGCATGAAAATTCCCGCCAATTTCATTTCGATGGTAGAAATCAGAAATCAGAAATCAGAAATATTTTATTGGTTTGAAATCCATAAATAGGATTGTTACCAAAAAGCAATTCACACTATACAAACATTTGACATTAAAGTATACATATAAACTACCTCACACATCCCCTCATAAATAATTCTTGTAGTTGTACTAGATCTGAGAAGGTGGCACCATAAATACAAGTTCAGAATACACTATATACAGTTACAATAATTACCACATCATCTCCAAAAATTATTTATTATTTAGTAGTTCATTTCTAGCATTGTATATATCATTTATACCTTTGACAATGACTCTAATAACATCATATTCTCTGTAAGTATACATGAACTTAAATTTACTCTCATCAGTCATAATAACAAATGAAGGAATTATTGCACTGATTTCATCATATAATTTATCTTTTACTTCATATAAGCTTGTACATTTTACAGTAAAATGGAATTCATCTTCAATTTAAGCAAGGCACAGGAGACATAATCTA
>NZ_CDSC02000135.1 GCF_001298715.1 Bathymodiolus azoricus thioautotrophic gill symbiont | reverse complement strand
CTAACTAAACTCCTTGCAGTTGCCATCATTTCAGTCTCTTTGAATGCTTTTAGTGTTACAATCAGCACTAATTATGTTAATGCTACTGCTGGAACTGCCATTACACCTGTTACCATCACTAATACAGGTGATGCTGCTTTTTATTACTCAATTTCTCCTGCTATCTCCAATGGCTTATCCTTTAATGCAAGAAATGGAACCATCTCTGGAACGCCAATTTTTACATCTGATCCAGTGACTTATGTTATAACAACTTATGTTGTAACAGCAACTGGTTTATTTGCTAAGGACACTGCAACTGTTGTTATTGCTGTTGGTGTCGGTGATATTAATCTGGCCTTTGGAAAACATGCCACACAATCCAGTACATATCTATACCACTCTATCGTTCCTGTTGCTGGCTATGCAGTGGATGGTAATACTGATGGCTATTTCTTAAATAAGAGCACCACCTATACCGAATATGAACACGGCGCTTGGTGGCAGGTTGATCTGGGCAGCAAGAAAAACATCAATCAAATCATTATCTACAACCGCACTGATTGCTGTGCAGATAGACTAAGCAACTACCAAGTTAGTATTTCTAATAAAGCAGACTTCAGCACCCACATTTATCAACAAGACTTCCATGTTGCGCCTAATCCAAAAAAGACTATTAAATTAGACGCATCAGGTAAACAAGGTCGCTATGTTAGAATCCAGTTGCTTGATCAGAACTATCTGTCTCTAGCAGAAGTTCAGGTTATGGGTATTGATCCTTTGCGTTTTGCTAAGGTGGATTATTCTAGTACTCATAATGATTTCGATGGATCTTATAATGCGCCAAATTATGCCAATAAGACGGCCTTTGCCGCCATTAAAAGCGACGGCTCAATCATAGCATGGGGTGGTCTACCTTCTGAAGGCATAGATCCAGATTCTGTAGGTAAAAAAGCACCCACTGACAGTGGCTATACCGAGATTTATTCAAACGAATATGCATTTGCTGCCCTTAAAGCTGATGGCTCAATTACAACATGGGGTAGCCTAAACAATGGAGGCACAAACGCATCCAATGTACCCACTGACAAA
>NZ_CDSC02000321.1 GCF_001298715.1 Bathymodiolus azoricus thioautotrophic gill symbiont | reverse complement strand
TATATTTTTGCATGTTCCATTCTTTTTTTTGCATGTTTCACTCCTTTTTCTTGTCGGATTAAAGAGTGGTTAATATACCCTTTGATCGACTAATTGAGTGTTGCACTTATGATGTGAATTCAAGAGGTGTATTAGGGCAATAATGCCTTATACTAATAGTTAGCTTTAAAAAAGACATGGAGAACCGATGAATTTATCTGAATGGTTTAGTGATTTTTGTGCTGAACTCACTGTCAAAGATGGTGGAATAATATCCACCAGATATAAAAATATCACAAAAAGGCTCAACACGGATTATTGGTCAACAACATTTGATACTAATCACAGTCTTTATGTTGGATCATATGGAAGGGGAACCGCCACACAAGGTTTTAGCGACCTTGATATGATTTTTCGTCTTCCCGATAAGGAATATGAAAAATACAATAACTATGCAGATAATGGTCAATCTGCATTGCTCCAAGCAGTTAAGAAATCAATCGAAAAAACTTATCCCACATCTAGTATCAGGGGGGATAGTCAGGTTATTTCAGTTCCATTTAACGATGGAATTACATTTGAGGTTGTACCTGCTTTTGCAAAAAATGATGACAGTTTTACTTTTCCAGATGCAAATAATGGGGGCAGTTGGAAAACTACTGATCCAAAACCTGAAATCGAAGCAATTAGAAATAGAGATAATGTGTGCAACGGGAATTTAAAGCGATTATGTAGAATGATGAGGGCTTGGAAAAGGAAATGGGAAGTGCCAATTGGCGGACTACTTATTGACACACTAGCCTATCAGTTTATTGAAAATTGGAAATATCGAGACAAGTCATATCTTTATTATGACTACATGAGTCGAGATTTCTTTAAATGGATGTCAGAGCAAGATTCTAAAAAAACCTATTGGAGATCGCCTGGAAGCAGTCAATATGTCTATGTAAAAGACTTATTCCAATACAAAGCTAAAAAGTGCTACAAAATTTCGCTAGAAGCGATTCAACATGAAACAACAGATCCTAGGTCTGCGAAACAAAAATGGCGAGAAATCTATGGAACCACATTCCCAGACTAGCGATACACCAGAATTGAGAAAAATTCTTGAGGGGCAATTAAGAGAATGCTATGGGCGTGTCGTTTATTCTCATAAAACTCATGAAAAATGCTCAGATATTCTTCTCGATAGATTATCCAGCATAAAACTGGGGCAAATTATCCTGTCAGCGATAACCACTGGTGGTTTTATTTTCACGTTCTTTGGTGCTGGAGAGGTTGGTGCAGCAATAGGGATAGTAATTTCGACTACCCTACTTGTTCTAAATGCGTACACAAAGAATTATGACTTGGGTGAGTTGGCACAAAAACACAAACAGGCAGCAAATGAAATTTGGCTAATTAGGGAAAAATACCTTTCACTTCTTACAGATCTTGTGATGAATGAAAAACCAATAGAGGTACTGCAAAAAAAACGAGATAATCTGCTTAATGAACTACATGCAGTATATTCAGGATCACCAAGCACAACTTTTGAAGCATATAGGAAGGCGCAGGATGCTCTTCAAACAAAAGAAGACATGACTTTTTCGGATGAGGAAATAGATGCTTTTCTGCCAAATGAACTTAGAAGAAGTTAACAAAGCCATAAACTCGGACGTCAAAAAGCTGCGCCGCTCGTACCTCGCTATGCACCTTTTTGCCGCCGGTTATGGCAGACGTTATGTGTAAATGAATAAAGGAGCAACCAATATGCACAAAATCTATCTACTTTCTTTTATGCTTTACTCTTTTTTGCTAACTTCTTGCACAACGTTTCCTTCATCATTTACGACAGAAAACATTATGAAGACGCATCCTGGTATGAGTTCGGATGAAATAATCGAAGTGTATGGAAAGCCGAAAAACATAAGAACTACCACTTGTGGCACACAGGCAAACAACCCATGGAGTTGCACAATATGGGAATATGGAAAGTTTCCTTATGATCGTGCTACTTTTTATTTCAGCGGTGAGTATGGTTCTTACATCCTGAATAATTTTAATATAGATAGAGATTGAAAATAAATAGTCGCCCCTTAAAAACCCAACCCAAACAAACCAAAACCACCCATTTTTCCAACCATCTAAATCAACAAAACTGTTTTTTATCCAGCACCACAAAAAACCTTAGGTATTTTACAAAAAATAAG
>NZ_CDSC02000474.1 GCF_001298715.1 Bathymodiolus azoricus thioautotrophic gill symbiont | reverse complement strand
GGTATTTGTTTAATGAGAGCATACATCATGGTAAGAAACAAGGCATTCCTATTTCTGATCATGAAAAAGCGTTAGCAGGAGAAGGAACGCAAGCATCAAGGCTAGCGTTTTGGCAAAGTAGATACTCAAGGGGTGATACATTTGCACTAACAGCCTTAAAAGTTATTGATAATCATAGTTATTATATGATTTCAAACCTTTCTTCGCCGATAAATAATAAACAATTAGGGATAAATCTAATGGTTGATTATGTTGACTGGATAGATAGAGACTACGCCGACACTAATCCGAATAATTGGAGGGGTATTTTGAGCAATGATCAAATAACTGCTTGGCATGACTATAGTTTTTCTAGGACACCCTGGTCTACTGTCTATATAGGGCGGTATTCCTCTGTCTGTGACCATTTTTGCGATTCGTACAATCCAAAATGATAAGATATAAAACAGGGTTTATATATAGCATGTTGTTATCCATGGTGCCATCTATTTTTATGGCGATACTAGTGATTGTTGTACCATTTAAAAATAGTTTCGGTAGTATTATAGGTGGATTATTTTTTTGGGTGTTAATCACTATTTTTATTTCTTTTATCGTTATCGTTATATTTGGAATACCAATAGTAAAAATTTTGAACGAATTTAATTTAGTAAATATTTATACTTTAGTTACTGCAGGAGGGTTGGTAGGTTTGGCGTTGGCATTATTTATTTTCCTTGGTAGTAATGTTCAAGATACTCCTATTAAGGTATTGCTTATAGCTTCAGGGTTGCTTGGAGGTTATGGCTTTTGGTATGGAATAAATAAAAGAGAATAGATGTCCAGTTCCACCACGTTGTTCCAGTTTGAGTGTTTGAATCAATAATTCTCAAACCTGAAAAACCTAAACGATCCAAAATATCGAATATTTACTCCGTTTTGG
>NZ_CDSC02000493.1 GCF_001298715.1 Bathymodiolus azoricus thioautotrophic gill symbiont | reverse complement strand
AATTTTAATTATGGATAGACTACAAAAATTGATTGCCACAGCTGGTTATGGTTCACGCCGTTGGGCGGAGAGGCTGATTGAGCAAGGACGCATCGAAGTTAACAACAAAACCGCTAGTATTGGTGATAAGGCGCAAATAACAGACACAGTTAAGATTGATGGGCGAAAAATTGACCTTACGCGTTATCAAGAGGAAGAAATCAAAGTTATTATTCTGAATAAACAAGCAGGGGTTATCTGCTCTAACAAAGACGAGAAAGGGCGCAAGAGTGTTTTTGATTTATTACCCAAAGAGTCGCGTTGGGTAATGGTAGGGCGACTAGATTTAAACACCTCAGGCTTGTTGCTATTCACCAATAATGGCGATTTAGCCAACAAACTCATGCGCCCAAGTTCTGAGATTGATAGAGAATACGCAGTTAGGGTCTTGGGAAAAGTTGAACCAGAAGATTTGCAGCAATTAACAGATGGTATTGAATTAGATGATGGCTTTGCCAAATTTACGCGTGTATCTGTTGGTGGTGGACAAGGTGCAAATCGTTGGTATAAAGTGGTGTTGAAAGAAGGGCGCAAGCGTGAAGTGCGTCGCTTATGGGAATCACTAGGCTTTAAAGTATCGCGCTTAATCCGCATTCGTTTTGGTGAAATTCGTCTGCCAGATAATCTCAGGGCAAACCAAGTCGATACTCTCAAGCCTGGGCAAGTAAAACTACTATTAGACATGGTTAATTTGCAGAAGTAAATCAAGTCATATAAGGTGTTCATCAAGTATAATGACGCCTTTAATATTACTATTCTCTAAGTATTAATGTCTGATTACAAATCCACACTAAATTTACCTGCCACTAAATTTGCCATGAAGGCAAATCTCGCTAATCGAGAGGGTGGATTCTTACAAAAATGGCAAGATGATGGCTTATACGCTCAAATTCGCAAGAACAATGAGGATAAGCCAAAGTTTATTTTGCACGACGGTCCTCCGTATGCAAATGGCGATATTCATATTGGCCATGCTGTTAATAAAGTACTTAAAGATATTATTATTAAGTCTAAATCATTGTCGGGCTTTGACGCACCATATGTCCCAGGTTGGGATTGTCATGGTTTGCCGATTGAACTGAATGTTGAAAAGAAAAAAGGCAAAGTTGGACACAAGATTGATGCTAATTCATTTAGAGCAGAGTGCAGAAAATATGCCGATACGCAAGTTAATAAACAAAAACAAGATTTTCAGCGCTTGGGTATTTTGGGTGATTGGGATAACCCTTATTTGACCAAAGACTTTGGTTATGAAGCGGATATTGTCCGTGCATTAGGCAAGATAGTTGAGAACAACCATGTTGCTAAAGGCTACAAGCCTGTGCATTGGTGTACTGAGTGTGGCTCTGCATTAGCTGAAGCAGAAGTTGAATACCAAGACAAGCAATCCGATGCGATTGATGTTAAATTCACCTTGATTGACAGCACACTGTTTGGTGTTGATAAGCCAGTATCCATCGTTATTTGGACGACCACACCTTGGACGCTGCCTGCGAATGAAGCAGTTGCGCTACACCCTGAGCTGAACTATGTATTGGTTGATACGGGTGATGAGTATTTATTGTTGGCACAAGCCTTAGCTGAAAATGCACTTTCTCGTTACGACATACAAGGTGCTACTGTTGGTGAGAAAACTTTTTCAGGTAGTGAAATTGAAGGTTTAAAAGCACAACACCCATTTTATGACAAGCAAGTGCCTGTGATTTTGGGCGAGCATGTGACTATTGACGCAGGAACAGGCGCAGTACACACAGCACCTGCGCACGGTCAAGAAGATTACGCAGTGGGCTTGAAATACGGCTTGCCTGTTGAATGTCCTGTAGATAGTCGTGGCGTGTTTTTTGAAAACACAGAATTATTGGGCGGGCAGTTTATTTTTAAGGCGAATGCCAGTGTTATTGAAATTTTAGAAAATACAAATACGCTGGTTAAGCATGAGCTCTTGCAACATTCTTATCCGCATTGCTGGCGTCATAAAACGCCGGTGATTTTCCGTGCAACGCCGCAGTGGTTTATCTCTATGCAGCAAAATGGCTTGCGTGATGCAGTGAATAGGGAAATCCCGAAAGTCAATTGGATTCCTGATTGGGGTAAAAAACGCATTGAACTGATGGTGGGTAATCGTCCAGATTGGTGTATCTCCAGGCAGCGTTTTTGGGGCGTGCCAATTACACTATTTGTACACAAACAAACGGGTGAATTACATCCAGATACGCAAGCGTTATTTATTAAAGTGGCAGATAAAATTGAAAAGAGTGGCATTGAAGCGTGGTTTGAATCTGATATTGAAGATTTCTTAGGCGCCGAGGCTAAAGACTACGATAAAACTACCGACACACTAGATGTGTGGTTTGATTCAGGGGTTTCGCATTTTGCGGTTTTAAAGCAAAGAGACGAGTTATCTGATGTAGCAGATTTATATCTTGAAGGCTCAGACCAGCATCGCGGTTGGTTCCAGTCTTCGTTAATCTCATCAGTTGCCATCAATGGCAAAGCGCCTTATAAGCAAGTATTAACGCATGGCTTTACCGTTGATAAACACGGCAAGAAAATGTCTAAGTCGCTTGGCAATGTGATGAGTCCACAAAAGGTGGTGAATAATCTCGGTGCAGATATCCTGCGCTTGTGGATTGCAGGAGCAGATTATACTGGCGAGATGACGGTGAGTGATGAAATCCTAAAACGCAGTGCAGATTCGTATCGCCGCATTCGCAATACCATGCGTTTTATGTTGGCGAATACCACTGGATTTGATCCTAAAATACATCAACTTGATGACAATCAAGTCCTAGATTTAGATAAATGGATAATGGCAAAAACTGCCAATTTGCAAATTCAAATTTTGCAAGCGTATGGGCAATATAATTTTCATCAAGTAATACAGTTAATTTTGAATTTTTGTAGCAATGACTTGGGTGGTTTTTATTTGGATGTTATTAAGGATAGACAATACACCACACAGGAAAACTCAGTCGCCAGACGCAGTGCACAAACAGCGCTCAATCATATTTTAGAAGCAATGGTGCGTTGGTTGGCGCCAGTATTGTCATTCACAGCAGAAGAGATTTGGCAAAGTATGCCCAATGAAAAGACAGACAGTATTTTCTTGCAAGAGTGGTATCAGGAACTTAATGAGAATTACAGCAATAAGGCGATTGATATCGCGCGTGCTATCAACCCATTTATTCGTAAACAAATGGAGCAAATGCGCAACGATAAAGTCATTGGCTCATCATTAGATGCTGAAGTGGATATTTATTGTGATGATAACACTTGTAAATTGTTAGAAAAATTAGGCGATGAATTGCGTTTTGTATTTATTACTTCTTACGCTAGAATTCATCCAATTAGCAAAAAAATTGATGATTGTGTTGAAGCGGGCGCAGGCGTATTCATCAAAGTTATTGAGTCTAAGCACGAGAAATGCGTACGCTGTTGGCATCATCGTGAAGACATTGGCAATAATAATGAGCATTCTGAACTTTGTAGTCGTTGCGTGGAAAATGTCGTGGGTGATGGTGAAGAAAGAAAATTTGCATAATCCATAATGAAAACACTCAATCTTGATTTAGGCGAAAAATCTTACCCAATTTATATTGGGCAGAATTTGCTTAACCAAAAGGAATTACTCACCAATCATATTTCTGGCAAGCAAGTGATGATTGTGACTAACACAACCGTTGCCCCACTTTATCTTGCCAAGGTGAAGACCTTGCTTTCCTCTTTTACAGTGGCTGAGGTTATTTTGCCCGATGGTGAAGCGTATAAAACGCTAGACACGCTTAATACAATATTCACAGCGTTATTAGAGGTGCGTTTTGACCGCTCCTCAATGCTGATTGCCTTAGGTGGCGGTGTTATTGGTGATATGACAGGTTTTGCGGCAGCGAGTTATCAGCGCGGTGTGGATTTTATTCAAATTCCAACCACTTTGCTTTCACAAGTTGATTCCAGTGTGGGTGGCAAGACAGGGGTAAATCACGCATTGGGTAAGAATATGATAGGCAGCTTTTATCAGCCAAAATGCGTGGTGATTGATGTCAATACCTTGGACACTTTGGACAACCAACAATACTCAGCAGGGCTGGCTGAAGTGATTAAGTATGGCTTATTAGGTAATGCGGATTTTTTAACTTATCTGCAAAATAAGGTAGACGGCTTAATGGCTAGGGATAAAGGTTTAATCATTGAGGCTGTATATCAATCTTGCTTTGACAAAGCTGATATTGTGGCGCAAGATGAGTTGGAAGCTGGTAAGCGTGCGCTACTCAATTTAGGGCATACCTTTGGGCATGCGATTGAAAATACATTGGGCTATGGTGTTTATTTGCACGGAGAAGCAATCTCCGTGGGTATGCTAATGGCAGCTAAGTTGTCGGCATTAGAGGGCTTTATCACTGATAAAGAGGTGCAACAAGTTGAGTATTTATTGCAAAAAGTCAATCTACCTATAACTATCAGCAGTAAAATAGACTACCAAGATTTTATGGCTGCAATGAGCGTTGACAAGAAAGCCATTGATGGGGAGATTCGTCTTGTTTTGATGAAAAAAATAGGGCAAGCATTCATTAGTAACGATTATCAGCAACATAATTTAGAGCAAACAATTAAGGATTTTTTATGAGTGATAAAGACATTAAAGAAAATGAAGGTATTAAGAGTGATGCGATTAACGATGATGATGTAATGATCAGTACTAGTATTTCTGACTTGGAAAAAATGCTAGAAAGTGTGGAAGAACACGCAGACAAACGCACAAATACTAAATTTGAGCGTTTCTTTATGCCTTCGTTAATTGTTTTTAGTTTGTTGGCATTTGGTGGATTTATGATTATTTATTCAATTACACAAGATATGACCAAGTTAGCCAAGGCAATGGACCCTAAAATGGGTGGCAATATGTCTTCTATGGTTGTTAGTATTGATAATTTATCAAAAAATGTCGCACGAATGAGTCAATCAGTTGGGGAAATGCAAAAAGATTTTTCCAGTGTTAGTAAAAACATGATGATTGTTGCCAAAAAACTTGATAATTTAGACAGCATTTCTACCAATATGGCGCAAATCAATGCCAAGATGGGTGCACTTAAGCCAATGTTGGCGAATATGCAAGAAATGAACAACAATATGATTGGTATGCAAAAATCAATGCTATGGATGCAGCGTGATATCTCTACACTGCGCTCTTCTTTTGGCAAGCCAATGAGTGTTTTTAATTCAGTGCCATTTCTATAACAAAATATTGGCATGATTGATAACACCCAACTCAAGCAGATTGCGCATCTGGCCAAACTTAGCATTGATAGCGATGTATTTGATGCAACCATGCAAGATTTGAACAATATTTTGACACTTGCTGAACAATTAGGCGAGATTGATACCGATGATGTTACGCCAATGGCGCATCCACTACATATGACTCAGCGCCTTAGAGAAGACAAAGTTACAGAAGAAGACCAGGTCAAAGTCTTTCCAGTCAATTGCACCAAAAATTGGCAAACAGCATTATTTGGTGCCAACAGTGATTGAGTAGTATGGGTATTCACAATAAAACGATCGCTGAGCTAGCGCAAGGGCTAAAGAGTAAGGAATTTTCTTCTGTTGAATTAACGCAGAATTATCTGGATAGAATTAATGCCTCAGACCTAAATGCATTTATCACCATAACCGACGAAGCAGCAATAAAACAAGCGCAAGCCGCTGATGAGAAAATTGCCAAAGGTAATGCAGGGCTATTGACAGGTATCCCTTACGCACATAAAGATATCTTTTGTACCAATGGCATAAAAACCTCTGCAGGCTCTAAAATGCTGGATAACTTTATCGCACCTTATGATGCGACTGTTACTCATAAATTTAATCAAGCAGACCTAGTGATGTTGGGTAAAACCAATATGGATGAGTTTGCTATGGGTTCAAGCAATGAAAATTCATTTTATGGCGCGGTTAAAAATCCATGGAACAAAAACAAATCCCCAGGTGGCTCATCAGGCGGCTCTGCTGCTGCGGTTGCTGATCGTTTAGTACCTTTTGCAACGGGTACTGATACAGGTGGCTCTATTCGTCAGCCATCAAGTCTATGCGGTATTACGGGCTTAAAGCCAACTTATGGATGTATCTCTCGTTACGGTATGATTGCTTATGCTTCAAGTCTTGACCAAGCAGGGCCAATAACACAAACAGCCAAAGATGCAGCATTGGTGCTCAATGTGATGGCAGGTTTTGATGAGAAAGACTCTACCAGTGCACAGCGTGATGTTGAGGACTATACGCAGTCACTCAATAATTCTATTAAAGGTCTAACCATTGGCTTACCAAAAGAGTTTTTCTCAGAAGGGCTGGATGATGGCGTTGCTTCTGCAACTATGGCTGCTGTGAAAGAGTTTGAAGCATTGGGTGTCAGTGTCAAAGAAATATCACTCCCCAATTCAAAATACGCCATCCCCACTTATTACATCGTCGCCCCTTGTGAATGCTCATCCAATCTGTCCAGAATGGACGGTGTGCGTTTCGGTCATCGTTGCACCGACCCAACAGACCTAGAAGACCTCTACCTTCGCTCTCGCACCGAAGGCTTCGGCGAAGAAGTCAAACGCCGCATTATGATTGGTACTTACGCACTCTCTGCCGGCTATTATGATGCCTATTATTTTAAAGCACAAAAAACCAGACACCTTATTAGCAATGATTTTAAAGAAGCCTTTAAAAAGGTGGATGTAATTATGGGCCCCGTCAGCCCCACTACCGCATTTGACTTAGGTTCATTCAAGGACCCAGTATCTATGTACTTGGCCGATATTTATACCTTGAGTGCAAACCTTGCAGGTTTGCCAGGGATGAGCATACCAGCAGGTTTTTCGCAGAAACTACCAGTCGGTTTGCAGATGATTGGTGATTACTGGTCTGAGTCAAAACTCCTTAATATCGCCCATCAATTTCAACAG
>NZ_CDSC02000136.1 GCF_001298715.1 Bathymodiolus azoricus thioautotrophic gill symbiont | reverse complement strand
GGGTTTTCTATTCCCAACCCCGCTAAGATTTTAATTTCCAAACCCTCCATCTCATCAGCTTCATTGTCTTTAATATGGTCATAGCCTAACAGGTGCAAAACCCCGTGAACAGCCGTATGCATCAGGTGATTTTCAAATGTTTTGCTTTGCGCCTTAGCCTCAATTTGCACCACTGCAATACAAATCACCACATCACCTAAAATAGCCACCTCAATTTCTTTAGGTAACTCACTTGGAAACGACAAAACATTGGTGGGTTTGTCTTTTTCACGGTAGGTTCTGTTCAACAGTTGAATCTCAGCTGTATCAACCAATCGAATCAATAACTCACTCCCACCATAACCTAGCTCAGCAATCACTTGCTGCAAGGTATCAGTGAGATTTCTCTCATTGAGAGATGAATCATTGAGCGTGTTTTGAATGACAACCATGCCTTTGTTTATTGTATAAAATCATTTATTTTAGTCTTAAAATATTTAACTTTGTCATCAATCCTTGAAGTTGCCATTCCTGTACCGTTAAACAAAACTTTTGATTATTTACCCAATCAAGAAGTGGCAGTTGGCGCGCGCGTAAGGGTATCATTTGGACGCAAAAAAGTTATTGGCATTGTGCTTGCACACAAAGACAAAAGCGATTTTGATAAACTTAAAACCATCGAAGAGGTGTTAGACGATGTGGCAATTTTGGACGCACCAATTTTGGACTTTTTATCTTGGTCGGCGAACTATTACCACCACCCAATCGGTGAGGTGATTTCCACCGCATTACCAAAAAATCTTCGTATCGGCAAAGAAGCCATTATTAAAAAAGTGGTTGGACTGCCGATTAAAACTAGCGAACCCAATTTTGAAACCACCAACGAACAACAACTGGCCATTGATGAAATCTCGGCTTCTTTAGATGGTTATCATGGGTTTTTATTACATGGCGTGACAGGTAGCGGTAAAACTGAAGTCTATTTACGACTTACACAAACTGTACTCAAACAAGGCAAACAAGTCTTAGTCTTAGTGCCTGAAATCGGACTCACACCACAAATGATTACACGCTTTGCATCACGACTAAATACATGCATCGTTTCTATCCACTCGCAACGCAATGAAACGCAAAAACTCGATGCCTATTTAATGGCAAAAGATGGCACAGCAGGTGTGATACTCGGTACACGCAGTGCGATTTTCACACCGATGCCAAATTTAGGTTTGATTATTATTGATGAAGAGCACGACAGCTCTTTCAAGCAACAATCTGGCTTCCGATACTGTGCTAGAGATTTGTGCTTTGTGCGTGCTAAGCAGGTCAATATCCCTGTCATCCTAGGCACGGCAACGCCATCATTGGAAGTTTTGAAACAAGTGATGGACAAAAAAATATCCCGCTTAACGCTCATGAAGCGTGCAGGTGGTGCAATTTTACCAAAAGTGAACTTGATTGATATGCGCACTGAAGCAGGCAATGCACTCTCAGCAATGCTGATTGCCAAGATGAAACAACATCTATCAAGTGGTAAACAAGTTATGCTGTTTATTAACCGTCGTGGCTATGCGCCTGTTTACTTTTGTACACAGTGTGGCTGGAAATCAGAGTGTGACCATTGCGATTCATCAATGATTTATCACCGTCATATTAATCGTCTCAAATGCCATCATTGTAATGATGAAAAAATACCTGAACAGACTTGCCCTGATTGTGGCGAACAATCATTAGAAGTATTAGGCTATGGTACACAAAGATTAGAAGAAACACTAGGTTCGCATTTTGCTGATACGCCTATTATTCGCATTGACCGTGATACCACTAGACGCAAAAAAGCCTTTGAACAACACTTAGAAAAAATCAATTCTGGCGAGCCCTGTATTATCGTTGGCACGCAAATGTTGGCAAAGGGGCATGATTTTTCTAATTTGGCAATGGTGGGGATCTTAGACATTGATGGTGGTTTATTGTCAAGTAATTTCCGAGGAACAGAGCACTTAGCACAGTTGCTAATTCAGGTATCAGGTCGCGCAGGAAGAAGCGGGCAACAAGGGGAAGTGGCTATCCAAACACGCTATCCAGAGCATCCTATTTTTAATTATGTGCTGTCTAATCGTTACACCCAATTTGCCAGTACTCTACTCAAACAACGCGCGCAAACAAAAATGCCACCATTTTCTCATCAAGCATTAATTTGTGCAAATGCTAAAGTCAAACAAAATGCACAAGATTTTTTACAAGAAATGACCAGCCTACTGAAAAGCATCAAAATGAACTCAGTAGAAATTTGGGGTCCAGTGACACCTGTAATGGAGAAAAAAGCCGACTACTACTACTCCAACCTTTATTTGCAATCCGTTGATAGAAAATCCCTACACCAAATGCTCGCCACGCTTAACCAACACACCAGCACACTCACCCTTAAAAACAAAGTGCGCTGGTATTTAGATGTAGACCCTATTGAATAAACTGCTTGTTAAATGACAACTTTAATAGCATTAGTGATTGTCAATAATTCATCATCCGTCATGTTAAATGGTGGCATGGTGTAAAGTAGCTTTCCATATGGCCTAAGCCAAACGCCGTTTTCAATCAGTTGGTTTTGGGTTTTTTCCACATCAATGTCATCCACCATTTCTACCACACCGATGGCGCCTAGAATTCGCACATCAGCCACTTTGTTGTTGTTTTTGAGTGGTAATAATTCGCTATAAAAATGTTTTTCTATGCGGGCGATATTATCCTGCCATGGTGAATTAAGCAATAAATTAATACTGGCATTTGCTACAGCGCAGGCGAGTGGGTTTGCCATAAAGGTGGGTCCGTGCATGAGTGTACCAACTGCACTTGAAATTTTATCACTAGTGAGTGTGGCAGCAAGTGTCATATAGCCACCTGTGAGCGCCTTGCCTAAGCACAAAATATCAGGCTCACAATCTACATAATCCATAGCAAATAATTCGCCTGTTCTACCAAAGCCTGTGGCAATTTCATCCAAAATAAATAATACTTTATACTGCTCACAGAGCACCTTTGCCTTAGTTAAGTATTGTGGATTATAAATCCGCATTCCGCCTGCACCCTGCACCACAGGCTCTAAAATCATAGCTGCAATGGAATCAGAATTTTGCTTTAATGCTACTTCCAAATCGACTAATGCCTCCTCCATTGACACGATAGATGGGCTTTTAACAAAATAATGCTTTGGCAATACACCTGAGAACAAATGATGCATGCCATTTTCAGGGTCGCACACACTCATTGCCCCGAATGTATCGCCATGGTAACCCGCGCGTATGGTAATAAATTTTTGTTTGTTTTTCTCACCCTTATTATGCCAATATTGCAACGCCATTTTTAGTGCGGATTCTACAGCCACTGAGCCTGAATCAGTAAAAAAAACTTTGGTTAAATTATCAGGCGTGACTTCTACTAAGATTTTTGCCAAATCAATGGCACTTTGATGCGTTAAACCGCCAAACATCACATGCGACATTTTTGCCAATTGCTGAGTGATAGCTGTATTCAACACAGGGTGATTGTAACCATGAATCGCCGACCACCACGAACTCATACCATCAATCACACGCTTGCCATTATCCAAATTCAGATAAACACCCTCAGCTGATAGCACTTGATGCGATTTTATTGGATTAGGAGCTTTGGTATAAGGATGCCAAATATATTGTTGGTCAAATGTATCCATATAACTACATTAAGAAAAGTGGTGAAAGCCTTGCCTTCCTCATAAATAATTTTTAAGCTCAGCCATTGAATCAATCACTAAATCAGGATTGGCATCACGAATATCATCACCATGATTGTAACCATAAGACATACAAATAACCTTAAAACCTGCCGCGCGTGATGCCTTAACATCACTGATTGAATCGCCCAACATCATTGCATCTGTTGGGTTAACGCCAAAGAATTTTGCAGCATGAAGCAATGGCAATGGGTCTGGTTTTTTCTTGGCTAAAGTGTCGCCAGAAATAACAATGCCAAACTCATCAAAAATACCTAAGTCTTTTAAAATTGGCAGGGTAAATTGTTCAGCCTTGTTAGTCACACAACCTAAAGTGTAACCTTGTGCTTTCATATAATCTAATCCTTCTCTCACACCCGGATATAGCGATGAACGACCTGAGATATTTTTGGCGTATAAATCCAAAAAAATCGGGTAGGCTTTGTCGTAATCATCTTGATTAACCGCGCCCTCTAACTCTCCTGTAAGAGCACGCTCTACCAATTTTGGCACACCATTACCGACCCAGTGGCGTACTTTTTCCTCGCCCCATTTTTCTCTATCCATTGCTATCATTAATTCATCAACACAATAAGCCAAATCTGGCACACTATCAACTAAAGTACCATCAACATCAATCATAATTAGTTTTGGGTTAAATTTTTTCATGTTTCCTTTTGTATTGTTAAGTAGAATAGTCAACTGAATAAGTTTTAAGGTATTTTAATGCAAAAGACAACAACAATTGGTTTTATTGGTGCGGGTAATATGGCACATGCGCTGATTTCTGGCTTGATTAACAATGGATTTGAGGCGTCAAATATCAAACTCAGCGACACTGATACAACACTATTATCACAACGAAAGTTGGAATTTAGTGTTGAAGTTTTTACCGATAACTCGCAAGTGGCTACAGGATGCGATGTGGTTGTACTAGCAGTAAAACCACAAATATTGTCAAGTGTCTGCAAGGAAATAAAAATACACACTCGCCACAGACCTTTGATGATTTCTATCGCTGCTGGCGTAAAAAGTCGTGATATTAACGCTTGGCTAGGAGGAGGCGCATCTATTGTACGCACAATGCCAAATACACCCGCACTAGTGGGCAAAGGTGCAACTGGAATGGTGGCTAATGATGCTGTGAGCGATAAACAAAAAGAATTGGCTGAACAAATTCTTGGCTCAGTTGGTGAATACTTTTGGGTGAAAGAAGAAACAATGCTTGATGCGGTAACAGCACTATCAGGTAGTGGCCCTGCTTATTTCTTTTTAATGATTGAATCAATGACCAATGCTGGTGTTGCACTCGGACTAGACAAGCAAATCGCTGAAAAACTCAGTATTCAAACTGCACTCGGTGCTAGCACAATGTCAAAGCAAAGTGCTGATTCTGCACGCGAACTGCGCGCCAAAGTTACCTCGAAAAATGGCACCACACAAGCAGCAATTGAGAGTTTTCAAGAGCAAAATTTTGAAATAATAATTTCTCACGCCATGCGTGCTGCCTTTGAGCGTGCTAGAGAAATAGGTTTTGAATTGAGTGACAATGCATAACAAACTTGACATCAAAATTCAAGCATCAAAAATTTATTTAACCCTTAGTATTTTCGTTTATTGCTTGGGTTTATTTGCGATTTGGTATTATTTTTACACGCTATGGTTAAGCGTTATTTTAAGTAGCTTGTTATCCATATGGTTGTTCTATTTTTTGCCAAAATCGCTACATCTTACGCACCCAAATTCCATTGTTAAAATGGTTTTAGACGAAGACAAATTAACGGTTGAAAAAAATGACCATTCTACCCAGCAATTCTCGGTGTTTTATCCCTCGTACCAATCTCGTTTTTTGATTATTATCAATGCTGGCAAAGAATCCGTAGTGATTTTTAAAGATGCATTGGCATCACAATCACTCTCACAACTTAACCGATATTTCAATACCAAAACTAAGACTTAAAACCGATGTTAACACCTGAAGACACCCTACGACTTAATGTACTCATTGCCACTTGTGTCGCAATTCGTGTTGATATTTATAAGTTGGCGGTCGTGGGCTTAACTGAAAACAAAAAAGAACAAACCATCACACTCAATCCATCTGGTGATAGCACTAAATATATTAAAGCGGTGCAAAAACTTTTAGTCTCTCAAATACTAGGCTCTATGGGTGGCTACCCCTCATATTTAAAGCGTTGGTCAAGAATGGGTCAAGTGGGATCGAGTAACTTAAAATCACTATTAAAAATTGGCAATATTGAAGCCGTGGTCGCAGTGGCAAATTCGCAAAACTTAAACGATGAAGTATTAGATTTAGTTTGGTGGTGCGCAACCAATACCGACCAACAAGCAGAAATTGGGCGCTTTCTTCTCACTCGAAATTTTGTCATCAAACACCCCATTGGCAAACAAATTGCCGATTATTTACTAGAATTTCTACCCTTTACCGATGACACCACGCAACTCATCGACACCACTAACTTACTACTACAAGAGGATTTAATCTCACCACAAGCAAAGGATAGATTATGGAAACAAGGGCAAAGAAAGCCCGCTTTTTTAGTGGGTTTTATTGAGAGAATGGAAGGCAATTTACCCAACAATAACAATACAATCGCATTAGATAACAATATTAAAGAATTAGAACGCGTCAATAGCGAACAAGGTCAAATCATGTTGCAAACCATCAATCACATTCTAAAAAAGATTAATCAAGAGCATGTTTTGTATCGCACCTTAGAAGTATTAGGCGCTTACCTGTCACATCCAATGGTTCAAAGACTCGCAGATATTGAGCAGTGTCAAACTCAAGCAGAAAATGTCTTAGCGCAGTTGGGCTTGGATAATGAAAAAATCAAAGCTAGATTATTGTTGGCCGGTGTTAGCGAACAATTAGTCGTGGGCACAATTTCTGCCCATAGTTTGGCTGGCTCTGCCATTCGTAAAAAACTCTCTAATGTGCTTGAATCCATTCAAGCTGCCTTAAAGCTTTTAACTACCCCAATATAAATTATCTTGCTTTTATTGTTGGCACTGGTGGCACTGGTGGTAACGGAAGAATCAATTGTTGCAAAATAGCGATCATGTCTTTACCATTCACCATTAATTTTTTATTTTGATAGTTGGCACTGGTTTGATAAAACCCATTTTTTTCTATCACCATCCCTTGCTGTATTTGCGTCTGTAACATTGGTTTAAATTTTTCCAAAATTTTAGCGCTCACCTTGGCTTTCAAATTAACAATAACTTTATCTTTTACAAACTCACCAGCTTTCTTTAGATTGTCATTACTTATCATTGCCAAAAACTGCATCATATCGCCTTTGTCAAAATCATAAATAAGTTGAAGATTTAATGTGTTGTTAATTTTTGGTTGCTTAACTGTTGTAATGTCCAAATCAATATTAAGACTAGTCACTTGTTTTACAAAAGACTTGTCAAGACCATTAGCAATATCATTAATAAGATGAGCTGGGATTTTCGTGAATTTGACATTGTCTGTATCTATTGTAGAAAGATAATGTTTAAATTTTTGCGTGGTATTTGCAAAATTTGTATTATCAACACCCTTTAATGACCAAGATGCGAACACTGTTTCTGGTAAATCAAATGGCATGACCTCAAGTTGTTTTGGATACTTTAATATTTTAACTGTTGTATTAATTTCTCCATCAGACAAATCAGACATCTTATTGTTTCTGCTTGACTTAAGATTAAAAGCAACTGCAAAACTAACGCCCTCATCTGTTGACGAGTTAAAATTCAATTTTTGAATATCAAATTTAACATCGCCAAAATAATTAAATGCATCAATAAACTCATTGATATTATAAGAAATTGATAATTCTTGTATCTTAAAAATCTGCACATTTTTATATTTAGATATGATATTTGGTATATTAAAGTTGCCATGTCCAGTGAGGTCTTGTATGTTAGTTACATCATCAAATGTCATTCGACCAATCGTATATACTGTATCTGCTTTATTAATGTTAATCTCACTAATAGTACCACTTGTGTGCACTTTATTAGAGAAAAAAGGTAAAACAGACTCAAAATTTATGACGACTTCTTTTTCTAAAACTTGATTTAACTCTGAAATAAATACATCTAATTGTTCTTTATTTTTTTGTTGATTGTCCTCAAAGCGTGGCAAAAGTTCTTTTGCCATCATCTTAACAAAATTACTCAAAGTGCTTTGAAAGCTAATTTTTGCCATGGCAAACTCTAAACCCTCATCAAAAAATACAGGTCCATATTGTATATCTTGATCAATGACAATAGGCGTCTTAAAAGCATCCTCAAGAAATCCAACAAAATCATCATTCTTGTCCAACCCTAAGTTTAATTCATCTACTAATTTACGAATGTTAATCTTAATAGCATATTGTGCTTTTGCATCAAAGAAATTAGAATCAAATTTTTTCAACTCCAACTCAACGCCCGGGTAAGATTGTTGATAAACTTGGTTTATTTGATTGACATATTGGCTAATCAATTTTTCAGTTTGATATCCAGCATACAACAAACTGCCAACCCAGACAATCAACAACGCTATAATGAAACTTAGTATTTTTTTCATGTGAAAAATCTCAACTTAAAGCAAGCCATTATAACCATTCTTTTATCTTGAAAGTACTAATTACCCCATAATAATTGCATATTAGCTATTGCTACAAGTGAGGCGGTTTCGGTTCTAAGTATGCGAGTACCTAATAATAACGACTGATAGCCTGCCTGAGTGGCTTGGCTGATTTCTGCCTTGCTCAGTCCGCCTTCGGGACCGATTAAAATAGTCGCCTGATTGACTGTATCCGTTTTTAATAAAGTTTGTTTGGAGCGGTGATGTAAGACAAAGCCGTTCACAGTGGGTTGTTGTAAAAAGTCTGTTAAATTAATAGGCGTGAAGACCCCTGGCACAACGGATCGACCTGATTGTTCACAGGCGCTAATCACAATTTTTTGCCAATGAGATTGGCGTTTGGTTAATTTTTCGCCTTTGAGTTTAACCACGCAGTGTTCAGTCAAAATAGGGATGATTTTATTGACACCTAATTCCACGGCTTTTTGTATTAAAAAATCCATCTTTTCACCTTTAGCAATGCCTTGTGCCAAGGTGAGATGGAGTTTTGATTCAGAAGGGTTTTGCGTTTTTTCTAAAATTTGGACGGTGCAGTTTTTTTTCGTTTGCAATACTTCAGCGTTATAATTTAACCCATCGCCATTAAACAAGATGATGTTTTGCCCTATTGGAAAACGCAATACTTTGGTTAAATGATGTGCACTGAACGCATCTAGCGTTAATTCCTCGCCAACAGATAAAGGGGCATTGTGATATAAACGCACATTTTTCATAATTTAAGCAAAGGTCTCACTTTATAATCCTTAAAATGATACCAAAAAACAGACGAGAAAAATTACTAAGCCAGTTTGATGAGGGTGCTTTGGTGATTATTAGCACCAATCCAGAGCAATATCGCAATGGCGATGTGCATTTTCCTTTTCGCCCACATAGCGATTTTTGGTATTTAACAGGCTTTAAAGAACCTGAGGCAGTTGCTGTTTTTTCAAAAGATTACTATACGATTTTCTTACAAGAAAAAAATCTAGAACGAGAAATTTGGGATGGCGAGCGCCTAGGTGTTGCTAAAGCAGCGCAAACTTTAAATGCAAACCAGGCCTATCCTACCAACAAACTAAAAGTACAATTACCACAACTGATAAAAGAGGCAACAACGCTGTATTATGATTTCAAACCATGTGCGTTAGACGATGAAATTATTCAATGCTTGGATGGTGTAAAAACTCAATCGCTCGGTGAACACCTGCACGAAATGCGCCTGATTAAAGATGATAGTGAGATTGCATTAATGCAAAAGGCTGCTGATATTTCCGTGCACGCCCATCAGTTAGCGATGCAACAAGTCAAAGCAGATTTGTTTGAATACGAGATTGCCAGTATTTTTGATGCAGAATTTAGAAAAAATAACACCGAACACGCTTACACACCGATTGTAGCAGGTGGGGGGAACGGGTGTATCTTGCATTATATTAAAAACGATCAAGTGCTAAATAATGGTGATTTGTTATTGATTGATGCAGGTTGTGAAGTTGGGGGCTATGCCTCAGATATTACGCGCACTTTTCCAGTGAATGGCAAATTTAGCAAAGCACAACGACAAATTTATCAGATTGTACTAGATGCACAACTTGCTGCTATTGCATGTATTAAACCAGGTGAAATAGTTACTAAAGCGCATCAAGTTGCCTCGCAAATCATTCAACAAGGTTTAATTGATTTGGGAATTTTACAAACAGATGGATACTTGTCACAGTTTTATATGCATGGCACAGGGCATTGGCTAGGGTTAGATGTGCATGATGTGGGTAGTTATCGGCAAGGCAAACAACATCGTCAATATGAGATAGGCATGGTAACGACTGTTGAACCTGGTATTTATATTCGTAAGAGTGATAAAATTAACTCTATTTACTGGGATATTGGTATTCGTATTGAAGATGATGTTCTGGTTACGGATAATGGTAATAGCGTTTTAACCAAGGCACTGGTAAAAGAAATTAACGACATAGAGAACTTAATGAAATGAATATACAAGAAGCAATAAAAGCAGTCATTGCAAAACAAGATTTAAGCGAAGACGAAATGAGCACGGTGATGCGCGATATTATGACCGGCAAAACCACAGGCGCTCAAAATGGTGGATTTTTAGTGGGCTTGGCGATAAAAGGTGAAACAATCGATGAAATCACCGCAGCTGCAAAGGTAATGCATTCGCTGGCATCTGCGGTAACGGTTAATAATGCCAAGCATTTAGTTGATACCTGTGGCACAGGTGGCGATGGTCTGGGATTGTTTAATATCTCCACTGCTTGTGCCTTTGTAGCTGCAGTGGCAGGTGCACAAGTCGCCAAACACGGTAATCGTAGTGTTTCTTCCAAATCAGGTAGTGCCGATGTGCTGGAAGCAGCGGGCGTTAATCTTCATGTGACGCCAGAGGCCATTAGTAAAAGCGTGGAAAAAATCGGCGTTGGTTTTATGTTTGCACCCACACACCATTCGGCAATAAAACATGTTGTCAATACTCGTAAAGAGTTGGCGGTGCGCACTATTTTTAATGTCCTAGGTCCGCTAAGCAATCCAGCAAAAGCACCTCATCAAGTGATGGGTGTTTATGACAAGGCTTTGGTTGAACCGATTGCCAATGTGCTCAAAAGCCTAGGCTCTAAGCATGTGATGGTGGTACATTCTAAAGATGGATTGGATGAAATCTCAATTGCCGATGATACTTATGTTGCTGAACTCAAAAATAACAAAGTAACCACTTATACCATCAACCCAACAGAATTTGGCTTGCCATTAGGTAATTTAGACGACATCAAAGCACAAGATGCTAATAGCTCATTGGCACTCATTCAAAAAGCACTAGATGGTGAAGAGGGTGCAGCGAAAAATATCGTTGCACTCAATGCTGGCGCTGCAATTTATGTATCAGGTGTAGCTGATTCACTACAAGCAGGTATCGACAAAGCAATAAAAATTTTAAACGATGGCTCAGCCCACCAAAAATTAGACGACTTTGTTAAAGAAAGCACGGGCTGTTAATATAAAGGACTTATTTATGAATAAAGATAGCAACTTAATCTGGATTGATTTAGAAATGACAGGCTTATTGCCAAAAAAAGACACCATTATTGAAATTGCCACGATTGTTACAGATAAAGACCTTAATATTTTGGCAGAAGGTCCAGCACTTGCCATTCACCAAAATAATGAGATTTTAGAAGCTATGGATAAATGGAATACTGAGCACCACACCAATTCTGGCTTAGTTCAGCGCATTAAAGACAGTAATGTTTCTATGCAACAAGCTGAAAAACAAACGATAGATTTTCTACAAGCCCATGTCAATCCAGGCGCCTCGCCAATGTGTGGCAACACTATTTGTCAAGATAGAAGATTTCTTTACAATTACATGCCTAAATTAGAGCAATTTTTCCATTATCGTCACATTGATGTCACCACACTAAAAGAATTAGCAGCGCGTTGGAAGCCTGAGGCAAAAATGATTCGAGAAGGGGAATCTGCACACTTAGCATTACTTGATATTAAAGACTCTATTGACGAACTTAAACATTACCGAAAAACTTTTATTAAAATTTAGTTTTTCGGTGTAATTATTGGCTTTTTCAAACTAACATCATAAAAATTTGTTTTTTATGGCGGTAATACGATATAATCAAAAAAATATTAAAAATATGCAAGGTGATATTACAATGAACAATAAATTAAGTCAAGAGTGTTTTGATTCTGCAAAGAAGTCCGCCAAAAAAATTGCTACTATTGAAATAGTAGCAGAACCAAAATTTTATTTTGCCGAATCTCAAGAATCAAATTCAATTGACGAGGACTTTATTGCTTCATTAGAAAAAGGTGAGCACCTTGATGATAATTTTTTAGATACAGCTGAATAAAAACACTTATGTCACGCAGTGTTGAAATTATTTATAAGCCTTATTATAGAAAAATTTTATCAGTTTTTACAAAAACCCTGCCAAAATCTTACGAAAAGTATACGGAGATAACACAAACCGCTTGTGACGATACCTCTTATTTAGAGATGGAGCGAGATTTTGTGAAATGCGTCGAATTCTACTCGGAAGAAATATTTATTGCCACTTCATCTAAAATCAACACTTATCTTAATGACTTCTTAGTGATGCCCAAGGGATCTATTGATGAATTTAAAATTATTTTCTTTTTAGCACAAAGATTATCATTTTTTCTAAAAAGAGATGGTTTAGAAACTGCCTCAAAAATTGTTCTATCTACTATGATTGGACTGCTTGATGATCGTCTTATAACAGTTAATGCTAAACGCCCCGTATTAACAAAACAAACCATAAAAATGATCCATTCAAACACCTTGTTTGAAAAAACAGGGGAAGTTGGATTATATCTAACTTACAAGTGTCTGTATAAGCACGCTGAAAAAAATCAAAACATCTCCTAAAATCTGGCTATCTCCTGCAAAAATTAACTTATTCTTGCATATTAATTCTAAAAGAGAGGATGGCTACCACAACCTACAAAGCATTTTTCAATTATTAGACTATTACGACGAGCTCACAATATCTATTAGACAAGATGGCATCATAGCACGCACCAATGGCAATGAAGATATACCAGAACAACAAGATTTAATTATCAAAGCAGCACAAGCACTACAAAAAGCAACGGGTACAACAAACGGGGCAGATATTTCAGTAGTGAAAAATATTCCTACCGGGGGTGGCTTGGGTGGTGGTAGCTCAAATGCAGCAACGACACTTATTGCACTCAATACATTATGGGGCACAAAACTCTCAAAGCAACAATTAGCAGAAATTGGCCTAGCGCTGGGTGCTGATGTGCCAATTTTTATTGCTGGACATAGTGCTTGGGCAGAAGGCGTGGGGGATATTTTGACCCCCATGAATCTGCCAAAACACTACTTTTTAGTGGTCTCTATCAATAAACAACTCTCAACCAAAGAAATTTTCTCGCATAAAGCATTGACAATATCGCCCACTATAGGGAAAATACACCCTTTCTCAGAGTTAATCAATCCACACAATGATTGTCTTGAGGTTGCCACCGAGTTGGAAGGCGAAATTTTAGAAGCATTAGTGCATTTAAAATTATCCAAAAACCACTTATACCAGCCGAGAATGACAGGCACAGGAAGTTGTGCCTTTGTGGAGTTTAAGCATGAGAAAGATGCTTTGGTAGCCCTTAATAATCTACCAAGCAAATGGTCGGGTTTTGTAGCACTTGCACTCAATACCTCGCCGAATTAACCCACCTTGTGATGGGTTAAACTTTAATTGGGCTGTCGCCAAGCGGTAAGGCAACGGGTTTTGATCCCGTCATGCGCAGGTTCAAATCCTGCCAGCCCAGCCAATTTCCCTTCTTTACTTTGTCTTTTTACTTTCTACTTTGTTGGATTTGTAAAAACACTGAGTCTTTTAGGTTGTGTTGTCTAAATTTTTGCATATTTTTAAAATCTGCCGTACTAGCGCGCTCTGGTTTTGTTGCGCTCTAATCCAAGGTGTCTTGCTTTACCTAAATCATAATGAAGCTTTAACAATCCAAAGGTTTTCTCAACAATATAACGAATGGATGAACCCTGTTTGTTTTCTTGTTTTTGTTGGATGTTTTTTCAAGACATGATTGGTTTTTTAGAGTTGTTTTAGATGAGTATTATTTTACTATACAGGAGGTTTGTGATTTTTTTTAGTCGATTTATGCAAAGGCCTCAACAGTTCATACAAATCCCTAAAACTCTGACTATGAAAATTAAGAAAATATGTCAGAAAATAAGTTTTGAATTATGAGTGGCTCTATTTTTGGATTTTTGGGGCGCATAAAAAAACTTTGACAAAATTGTTTTTAAAT
>NZ_CDSC02000137.1 GCF_001298715.1 Bathymodiolus azoricus thioautotrophic gill symbiont | reverse complement strand
GGAAATGCTTGGGGTACAAGACCCCATTTGAGGTCTTTGCCAAGATGACTGGCAAGGACTATTTTTTAAATGGAAGTGTTGCACTTATGGGTTGAATTCGCCACAATATAGAAAGAAAATTTCTACTAATATCGTATATCAGGTAAATTATTTGTATTTTATCCCTAAAAAGATTGAAATACACTGTTTTTTACAGGCTTTTAATTTTAATATCGTAATGTAAGGATAATATGTCCTTATAATAATAGTTATGTGTCTACAACAACAATTGAATGAGGATGTATTGTGATAAAAATTTCCGTGAGCATTGATGTCTCAAACTTGAAGCAGGCTGAGATTTTTTATATAGAGGCGCTAGGTTGTAAAAAACTTAGAGACCAAGGCGCTGACATGGTTGTTCTCGCCACAGATAATTGCGATATATATCTACAGGAAAAAGAAGCCGGAACAAAACCTTTAGCATCAAGTGCGGTTGTCCGTGACTATGAACGCCATTGGACACCTGTCCATTTAGATTTTCTTACCGAAAATATTGATGAGGCTGTTAAGAAAATAGTTCAATTAGGGGGGCTACATGAGGGCGGAGAAAGTGGCGACTGGGGTTCTATTGCTCATTGTGCCGACCCATTTGGCAATGGTTTTTGTGTAATCAATGAATAAAACACATAACAAGGCAAATCACCGGCAGGCAAAAGTGGCGTTTGGTTTGTGTATTTCGCTTCGCTCCATTTTACACAAACCAAACGCCACTTTTGCCTGCCGGTGATTTGCGGCGTTAGGTGTCAGGAGGAAATATGAAAAATAGTTTATTTTTATTATTATTGATGATAATGCCAATAAATGCAGAAGCGTATATTTATGGTGGAAGCAATTTAGGATATTCTGGGTATCCATCACACGACTGTGATAAGCCAATAAAACCGTCTAAGCCATACTCATTTAATAGCCAATGGGAAATCGATTCATATAATTCTGAGGTTGAAAATTATAACTCACAACTTCAAGAGTATATTTCCTGTATTGAAGAATATACGGACAATGCTAATAACGACATAAAAAGAATAAAAGAGAAGGCACAAGAGGCTATTGATGAGGCAAATTATTAAAAAGTAGTTGAAATTTGAACATTAATACCTATCTTGCTAATTGGTAATCAACAAAATTAAACAGGAGAAAATTATGGCCAAAAGCACTCATGTAGTTCCAAACAAAGACAAAGGTGGATGGGATATTAAACAAAGCGGCGGACAACGCTCATCAGGACATTTTGATACAAAACAAAATGCAGTTGATCGTGCTCGTGATATTAGTAGAAATCAAGATAGTGAATTAGTTATTCACAACAAAGATGGGAAAATTAGCCAAAAAGATAGTCACGGTAATGACCCTTTTCCGCCTAAAGGATAACACCTAACAAATCATTCCAGCGGATGGCTACCGCCACCGCTGAATTCAAGC
>NZ_CDSC02000320.1 GCF_001298715.1 Bathymodiolus azoricus thioautotrophic gill symbiont | reverse complement strand
CGGCTTTTTTTTGTTTTGGTATTATTTTTCTCTAACCCTATTTTTTTTATCATCCCAGTAGTTGGCTTTATTCTTTAATATCCAGCGCACACCGCCTTTAGGGTCTTCAACATCCCCTTTATACCTTGGAATTAAATGCACATGTAAATGCATCACGCTTTGACCTGCAGCCTGAGCGTTATTAATACCAATATTATAACCATCGGGTGAAAATTCCTCATCTAAGATTTCTTTAGCGTTTTGCACAGCCTTGCCAATGGCCAACAATTCTTCTTCTGTAGCTTCAAAATAGGTTGCAAAATGCCTTTTAGGTACAATTAGTGTGTGCCCTGGAGATGCTGGATAGCTATCAATAAAGGTTTTTGTGTAATCACATTCGCCAATGACTCGCTCATCTCTTAATGTGCAAAAAATACAATCATTACTCATGGTTTGTGTAGATTTAAGTTGAAAGTGCGCTATTTTACCCATCGTCAATTTTTTAGCAATAAAGAAGCCCGCAAAAGCAGGCTTTTTTTATTAACTTTTCTTGTGAGCTTTATCTGGTGTTTCTCACAGGACTATTGTAACGGTAATTGTTGCCTTGATTCCAAGAGTTGTATGGATTGTAACCATAGCCATAGCCATTATTATTGTTATTCCAGCCATTGTTATCAAACTCATCAAACATATTACTCATTTCTTCAAAATACCAACTAGGCTCCCAGAACTCATAAGGGTTGTAACCAAAAATACCGTTATCTTGCTGGTAACCATAATTATTGTAGTTGTTATAACCACCACTCCAAGGGCTGTTGTTATTGCCCCAAAAAGCATTTACACTTAGTGATACTGTAAATAAGACGATTGTAAGTAATTTTTTCATATTGCTTCTCCATTATGATAATTAAACGGTGCTCATATTTTAACATACTAATGTTTTTTAAAGATTATTGG
>NZ_CDSC02000259.1 GCF_001298715.1 Bathymodiolus azoricus thioautotrophic gill symbiont | reverse complement strand
AATTTACTAGAACCCTACCGCCAAACCTACACCTACGACACAGGCAACAACCTAATTAACCTCTCACACCAAACAAACAGTAGTACTTGGCAACAAACCCTCACCATCCACCCAAACAGCAACCGTGGTACTGAAAATAACAACCAAAATAACTTTGATACCAATGGCAATTTATTAAACTTAAACGATATCGGCAACCTAAAGTGGCACTACAACAACACCTTAAATAAACTGACTAAAGCAGACAAAAGCAACACCACACAATACTATGTTTATGATTATCAAGACAGGCGAGTGCGTATTGTCATTAAATCTAACCACCAAGCGCAAAGCCAGAGAGACTACCTACCTTCACTAGACCTCTCAACTAACCAAGCAAAACAACAAATTGGTACCCTGCATATCGGCACCCATATAATCAGCAAAAGCAGTAAAGACAACACCCAAAACCCCAACCAAACCCGCTACCAACTCACTAGCCACCTACAATCCAACGTCCTAGAGTTGGACGACAAAGCCCAAACCCTCAGCTACGAACACTACTACCCCTATGGTAGCACTACCCTCATCGCTGGCAAAGATAAAGCCCAAGTACAGCAAAAACGCTACCGCTACACAGGCAAAGAAAGAGATGACAGCAGTGGTTTGTCCTACTACGGTGCTAGGTACCTAGCCCCTTGGCTAACGAGGTGGATAAGCCCTGATTCAGCAGGGTCGGTTGATGGTTTGAATTTGTATGTTTATGTGGGCAATAATCCGCTTAAATATAGGGATCCAACAGGGCATGTTAAAGTTTATCAAGTTGACAGGAAAGTTTATTCAAACAGGCATCTGCCCTATAATGAGATAGATATACTAAGTCCAATTGAAGGAACTTATCAGAATAATAATTTATTTTATTTTCCTGAAGCGTACGAAAGACTGGAAAATATTGTCAAGACTTATCCTGCTGATAAATTTAACTTGTTAAACACCAATACAGAATTTTCCATAGAATCAGAAGAGAGTAGCAACGGGGAACTAATCATTCAAGCCTATTCTTATCCGCCTTTTGATTATTTTACGAATATTATGAACTTCTCTACAGGAGAGTTAGTTTTTAATTCAAATCTTAAAAATGAACATAAAGATCACCGTTCTGGCTTGAACGCAACAGAGGTAACCTCTTATCAGTATTTAGGGATGACAAAAATAGCAGGCGCATTAAATATGCTACCTAAAACAATACTACGCCAGAGTATCACCAACCCCAGCACAAACGAAGCAATAGAAATTTATCTAGCGGATAGAAATTATTCAAATTTTTACCGTAATTTTCTTATCAAGAGTGATAATGGCAGATCTTCTTTAAGGATTGCCAATACTTTTAGCCTTAAAGTAGCCTCTGTAGAATTAGAGGCTATGGGCAATAACATTCGCCTATATTTGAAACCAAAAATGCCTTTAATATCTGCTGAAGAACCCCTACCACCTCGTGGAGATATGCATGAATATTTTGCACCTGATAGTAGATTATCTAGGATAAGACGACAAACATGCCACTGCACCATATCGTGATTTC
>NZ_CDSC02000138.1 GCF_001298715.1 Bathymodiolus azoricus thioautotrophic gill symbiont | reverse complement strand
TCGCCAAGTGGGTGAAAAGTAGGTTTCTGGTGATTATTTCTATTTATGCGAAGGCCTCTGATAAACACTATGAATTTTTAGTGCTATTTTTGTAGCCTCCATGTTTAGATTAAGGTATAATTACGCCTTTTTATTAATTGACAACTTTTTATACAATGGCCAATTCAGCAGGTTCTAAAAAACGCGCAAGACAAGCAGTTAAACGCAATAAACACAATTCTCAAATTCGCGCTAGAGTTCGCACTTTCGTTAAGAAGGTTGCTTATGCTTTAGAGGCTGGCAATAAAAAAGAAGCACAAGGTGGCTACGCTAAAATGCAAAAAGAGCTTGACCAAGCAGTTAGCAAAGGCTTAATGCACAAGAACCAAGTAGCTAGGAAAAAATCTCGCCTTAACGCACAGATTAAAGCGCTATAAATTTCATTATATTGCTTATAATAAAACCCTCAATTGAGGGTTTTTTTATGTATGAATAAAATTAACAAAGAAGACATTTTATTATTCAGAGATACTGTTAATACTCAAGCACCAGTGGACAAGGATGGCGTTAGTCGTATACGCAAACTCAAAAGAAAACCACCATTTACAGAATATAGTTATGTTATTGATGGCACGATTGCTGGCGAGGAAGTGGTGAGTTATGCAAAGAGTGGTATATCAGGGAAAATGATTAACAAAATGAAGCGCGGTCATATTGATAATATATCAGAACTAGATTTACATGGATATACGATAAAACAGACTTGTGAAGCTCTCTCAGAATTTATCTATCGTGAGCAATTTGAGCAATTTGTGCGCATCATTCATGGCAAAGGCTATCGCTCTGACAACAAAATGAGTGTGCTAAAAACCCAAGTGGTGAATTTTTTAAAACAGCATCCGCAAGTATTGGCGTTTCATTCTTGCCCACCTAAAGATGGTGGCACAGGTGCAATATTCGCATTATTAAAGCAATAAGGTGTAAGTGAATAATGCCACAATTTGATTTCGATACACATAATGCATTTAATCTCGATGAAATCTATTCAGTGTCGGGTTTCTTATCATTGTGTCATTCAACGATTGAAAACAATATCCCGACTTGTTGGCTCAAAGGTGAAATTTCAAATTTATCTCGCCCCGCTTCAGGGCATTGGTATTTCTCTTTAAAGGACGAACGAGGGCAAGTTCGTTGCGCTTTATTTCGCCTAAATCAACGCAATATTAAATTCAACCCAGAAAATGGCATGGAGATTTTGCTCCATGCTGCGCCAACATTATATGAAGCGCGTGGTGATTTTCAACTGATTGTTCGTCATATTGAGCCTGTAGGTGTAGGGAACCTGCAAGCCGCTTTTGAACAATTAAAAGCCAAGTTGCGTGACAAAGGCTTGTTTGATGCAAAACATAAAAAACCTCTGCCAGCAAAAGTTGATGCTATTGGTGTGATTTCTTCATCAAATGGTGCGGTGATTCAAGACATTATTAAAGTACTCAATAAGCGCTATCCGTTTGCTGAAATATTACTATTTGACTGTGTTGTACAAGGCGAAGGATCAGCAGAAAAACTAGCACAAGCACTTTATGCCGCCGACAAATCTGAGCGCTGTGATGTTTTAATTTTAGCGCGTGGTGGTGGCTCATTAGAAGACCTATGGGCGTTTAATGAAGAAGTGTTAGCCAAGGTCATATTTGCGACTACCACTCCAATTATCAGCGCTATTGGTCACGAAACTGACACCACTATTGCCGATTTTGTCGCAGACAAACGCGCACCAACGCCAAGCGCCGCTGCAATGATGGCAACACCTGATAAGTTAGAGTTATTAACCAAACTTAGCAGACTGCACGCCAATTTATTACAGCAAATGCAACAATATTTGGCTAATTATCAACACCAATTAGAGCAATTAAACTCAAAAATACCAAAACCCAATCAACAATTAAATGTGTTTTCACAAAGGCTAGATGTGCTACATTCAAATTTAAATTATTATGCAAAAACAACACTCAACCTAAACCAAAGTAAACTTAACACCCTATTTGAGCAGCTGAAACAACACTCGCCAAATACCGATATCACACACAAAAAAGAACTTAATCAGTTGGCAAAAACACAATTACGCAACAGTATTAAACGCACCATTACCGAGCAGAATTTAAACCTATCAAAGCTAATGCAAAATCTAGAAAAATCAATGCGTAGCAGCCTCGAACAACAACAAAATAAACTCTCTATGCATATCACAGGACTTAATCATCTCTCGCCACTCAATACGCTTTCTCGTGGTTATAGTATTTCTACGCTTAAAGATAATCGGGTGTTAAACACTACCACTGAGGTTAAAATAGGTGCATTAATAACCACGCGATTAAGTGATGGTAAAATTTATTCCAAGGTTGAAAAAATTGAAAAAAATTAGTCTCTTATTGCTTCTCCTCCCCAGCATTGTATGGGCAAGTATTCCCATTAAAAATACGCCAGTTCCTGGTGGCATTGCAGTGATTGATTTTAAAACTAACCATAGCAATCCAAAGGCGTTTTACCGTACAGTACCCCTGTATATACAACACATTAAAGACGACCATTGGCAAGCATTACTCGGCATTCCATTGATGGAAAAATTGGGTAAAAAATCCATTACTGTAAAAGATTTTTCCAGTCACATTTTTGAATTTGAGATTAAAGAACATGCTTACGAAGAACAGCACATCACCCTAAAAGGCAAAAAGAAAAAATATGTTAATCCAACAGATACACATATGCAACGCATCAAAAAAGAGCGCTTAGCATTGTCAAAGCCAAGAATGACTTTTTCTACTCAGTCCTTATCTGATGGTGCCTTCACTCGCCCTGTTGATGGGGTTACCACGGGCGCATTTGGGCTCAAACGCTTTTATAACGGACAAGCACGCAGACCCCATACTGGACTAGATTATGCAGGCAACACTGACACAGCGGTTAAAGCACCTGCTAATGGCAAAGTACTTTTAGTGGGCAATTATTTTTTTAACGGCAATGCGATATTCTTAGACCACGGACAAGGGTTAGTTAGCGTATATATTCACCTTAATAAACATTTGGTCAAACAAGGTCAATCGCTCAAACAAGGTGAGATTATTGGCACGGTTGGACAGACTGGTCGCGCCACTGGTCCACACCTGCATTGGGGTGTCTATCTTAATCGCACTGCTGTTGACCCAAACCTTTTGATGGGCAAGTAATCATGAAATCAAATGTCTCTTTACTGCGCAGATTAGGTGCTATTGCTTACGATAGTTTTTTAGCATTTTCATTGGCATTTTTTATTATTGGCGTTATTCTTATCATATTTTTTAAAAAACAAGTGCAAACCGATATTTTGATATTTTTCGTGGTTTTATCAACCTATTATTTTTACTTTGCTTGGTCGTGGGTTAAAGGCGGGCAAACTTTAGGTATGAAAGCTTGGAAGTTTCACATACAACAAAACAATGGCGAGCGCATCACGCATAAGCAGGCATTTATTCGCTTTATTTTATCTATTATGTTATTTGCAACCCTTGGGCTTGGTTTTATTTATCAATTATTTAATAGCGACAATCTCGCTCTGAATGATAAATTTTCAAACACACAGTTAACTAAAAATTAATCGTGCAAAGTTTTATTTCTCGATACTGGCTAAGCTTTATTCTTGTTTTTATGCTAACAGTCTTGCTTTATCAAAACTTCTTTATTAATCAATTTCCATTTTCATTAATGGAAAAACAAAGTATTATTGACAAAGAGGTGCGCAACAATCAACACATAAAACAGAAAAATAAAATAAAAAATATTGAATTAAAAGCGGTAAATGCAACAGACAGGGAAATATTAGAATCTCAAGCACGCTATCGCTTTGGTCTGATTAAAAAAGGTGAACGCTATTATCAAGTTAATGAATAA
>NZ_CDSC02000160.1 GCF_001298715.1 Bathymodiolus azoricus thioautotrophic gill symbiont | reverse complement strand
ACCCCAAAAATTACAAAGATAAATAAAATCAAATTACCAAAAATTTTAACCGAGTTGATTAATACGGGAAAAGCCAATAATAGGGCAATCATAAAGTTTGAATATTCTCTCTCTGGATAGTTTGCAGTCATGAATTTGGACTTGATAATAAAGCCTGATTTTATAGTAGAGGTGAGAATAATGAAACAAGATGTAAGCAAAAAATGCTTTAATGCGATTGATGAGCATACCCCTGATTACTACTGTTTTGTTTTGGTGGTATTATCAACAGAAGATCTGCAAGTCATTTTCAATGTTCAACTATTGAACACTTTGGTATAATGCACTTTATGCTGAATCAAGATAATCAATTTTCAATCCTACAAGTCTTGGAGCAAAGCCCCAATTATTCACAGCGTGATTTGGCGGATAAACTGGGAATGAGTTTAGGTAAGGCGAATTATTGCTTAAAAGGTTTGATTGATAAAGGACTCGTTAAAGTTGAAAACTTTAAAAACAGTCGTAATAAAACCCAATATACTTACCTTTTAACCCCACAGGGTATTAGTGAGAAATCTAAATTAACCATTCATTTTTTGCAAAGAAAAACCGAAGAATATGAGCGGTTAAAGATTGAAATTGAACAGCTTAAGCGGCAGATAGGGTAATGAATTACTTTCAAAAACTTCGCCAATTATTAGACAGAGAAACCAAACGCCACTTACTTTGGTTGGTGGTTTTCTCTATTTTTGTTTCAGTAGTAGAAACAATTGGAATCTCGGCAATTATGCCATTTATTGATATTTCAGTAAACTTTGATAGCATTCATCAAAATCAATACTATCAATGGATTTTTGTCTTTTTCGGTTTTGAGAATGACGTTAATTTCGCTATTGTTTTTGGCTTGACTTTGGTTGGTTTTTACATTTTTAGAGGCGGTGTAAATTTGACATATAACTATGTAATGGCTAATTTCACAGAAGAACTTTATGCACGAACAACAAAGAGATTGTTTAAAACTTATTTAGCTATGCCTTATCGAGTTTTTACCAATAAAAATAGCAGTTATCTAACTAAGGCAATTATCACAGAGGCATCTTTAATGTCTTTAGTTATTCGCTCTGCTTTAATGATAATGTCTGAGATTTTTGTAACTGTATTCATATATATATTAATGCTAATTGCCAGTTGGAAAATAACACTTATATTTACAGCAATTTTAATTCTTAAAATACTTTTCTTAACACACTCAATTTCAAAAAGAATAAAAGTAGTCGGCAAAGTAAGGGCAAATTTTCAAGCAAAACTTTATGAAATTATTAATAGAGTATTTGGTAATTTTGAGCATATTAAATTACAAAATAAAGATAGGCTGAAAGATATTGAAAGCGATTTTTCTACAACAGTTAATAAATACGCAAAAGCAAATGCAAGCTACAATTTTTTAAATGACTTTCCAAGATTGTTTATAGAAACCAGTGGCTTTTCTTTAATCGTCTTATTGCTAGTGGTCCTGTTGTACTTTAAGCAATCTAATATATCGTATATTTTGCCAATTTTAAGTTTATTTGTATTAGCTTTATACCGTCTACTACCATCGGTTAATCGTATTGTTAATGAGTATAACGGACTGATGTATTATCATAAGTCAATTGACATTATTGGCGAAGAATTAAAAACTACCCAAGAAAATTTAAAAGACAAAAATATTCCATTCAATCATAAAATTGAACTAATGAATGTTGGTTTTCACTATCAAGAAAAAACAGTTTTAAGTGATATAAATTTAACTATAAATAAGGGTGAAAAAATTGCATTTATTGGTGAAAGTGGATCTGGTAAAAGCACCTTAGTGAATTTAATTATTGGATTGCATCAGCAAAATCAAGGGGAAATTAAAATTGATGATATTGTATTGGATGAGTCTAATTTACAAAATTGGCGCGCACAAATCGGCTATATTCCACAACAAGTGTATTTGTTTGATGGCACAATTGCTGACAACGTCTGTTTTGGCAGAAGGTTAGAATATACTTTGTTAGAAAAGGTTTTAAAGCAAGCCAATATTTTTGATTTTCTGCAAACTAAAGAAGGAATAAATACCTTAGTTGGCGAGGGTGGAATACAGTTAAGTGGCGGACAAAAACAACGCGTTGCTATTGCAAGAGCTTTATACAGAGAGCCAGAAGTGTTAGTTTTGGATGAGGCAACCAGTGCATTAGACGATGAAACAGAGCAAAAAATTATGGATGAAATTTATAAAATCAGTAAAGATAAAACTTTAATTATTATTGCTCATCGCTTAAGTACAATTAAAGGTTGTGACAAAGTTTTTGAAATAAAAGACAAAAAAATTACTCAATAATGTCTATATGAAATCTCAAAATACAATTATCCCAGTAATCCTTTCAGGTGGCTATGGGACACGCCTTTGGCCGTTATCCCGAAAGCAATATCCTAAGCAGTATTTACCGCTTGCAGGTGATAATACAATGTTGCAAGAGACTATCTTGCGTTTAAATGGGCTGGATAATCTTGCAAGCCCAATTATTGTTTGCAATGCTGAACATCGTTTTTTAGTGGCAGAACAATGTCAGAAAATTGATATCAGCAATCCTACGATACTATTGGAGCCAGTCGGCAGAAATACTGCTCCTGCGATTGTTGCTGCGGCGCTGCAATCACTCAAAATGACAGATAATGGCGTATTGTTAGTATTGTCAGCAGATCATGTGATTGAAGATATTAATACATTTCATCGGGCAATTGATAGTGCATTGAAGCAAGCAAATGATAATAAGTTAGTTACTTTTGGTATTGTGCCAACAGATGCTAATACGGGCTATGGTTATATAAAGTCATTGAAGAATGGGCAAGTTGAGGCTTTTGTTGAAAAACCAGACTTGCAAACAGCACAATCTTATTTAAAGCAAGGTAATTATCTATGGAACTCTGGTATGTTTATGTTTCAGCCACAGATATTGATCAATGAGTTTACCATGCATTCACCCGATATCGTTAGTGCAGTGAGTGATGCCGTGAATAACGCTACGCAAGATTTAGATTTTATTCGTCTAGAAAAACAAGCTTTTGAGTTTTCCCCATCCGATTCTATTGATTATGCATTGTTGGAAAAATCTAGCAATGTTGTGGTTGTGCCATTGAAATCACAATGGAATGATATTGGCGCTTGGTCAGCACTCTATGATATTGGCACAAAAGACAAGGATGATAATGTTATTAAAGGCGATGTTAGCGCTATAGATACTACTAACACTTATATCAATGCCCATCACCACATGGTGGTAACGATTGGCGTGGATAATCTCATTATTGTTGATACACCTGATGCAACTCTAATTGCCACACAAGACAAGGTTCATAAAGTTAAGGGCATTGTTGAATATTTGCATAAAAATAGGCGTAATGAGAGTAGTGAACACCGCAAAGTTCATCGTCCGTGGGGTTGGTATGATACTATTGAGTCAGGCGATTATTTTCAAGTAAAGAGATTGCATGTGAAATCGGGTGCAAAGTTATCCCTACAAAGGCATCGGAAACGAGCAGAGCATTGGGTAGTGGTAAGTGGCGTTGCTACAGTAATTAATGGTGAAGAACTTTTAACGCTTGAAGAGGGGGAATCAACCTACATCTCAATTGGCATAATTCATGCGTTAGAAAACAAGAGCAATAAGTCATTAGAAGTTATTGAAGTGCAAAGTGGTGTTTATTTGGGCGAGGATGACATTGAAAGGTTAGAGGATATTTATGGCAGAAACTAAAAAAGCATTTATAACAGGTATCACAGGACAAGACGGTTCATACCTTGCAGAATTATTATTGGAAAAAGGCTACGAAGTTCATGCGATATTACGCCGTGCTTCAGTATTTACTACACAAAGAATAGAACATATTTTTAAGCATCCAAATTTATACACCTATCACGGGGATTTAACAGATTCAAGCAATCTACATAGATTATTGATAAAGGTTAAACCTAATGAAATATATAATCTTGGTGCTCAGTCTCATGTGGCAGTTTCTTTTGAAGTACCGGAATATACCGCCGATGTGGTTGGCTTGGGCGCAATTAGATTATTAGATGCAGTGCGTGATTTGGGGCCTAATTGTAAATATTATCAAGCATCAACTTCCGAATTGTTTGGCGGCATCCCTGGCACAGAGCCACAAAGTGAAACCACTCCCTTTTATCCAAAATCTCCTTATGGTGCGGCTAAACTTTACGCTTATTGGGTAACGGTAAACTACAGAGAGTCCTATAACTTGTTTGCCTGTAACGGCATTCTTTTTAATCACGAATCTCCAAGGAGAGGTGAGACTTTTGTAACCAAAAAAATTACTCAAGCGGTCGCCAGAATACATCAAGGCAGGCAGAAGATATTAAAATTAGGTAATATGGATGTTAAACGAGATTGGGGTCATGCCAAAGACTTTGTTTATGCGCAATGGTTAATGCTACAACAAAACAAACCACAAGATTTTGTGATTGCCACAGGAGAAACTCATACTGTTAGAGAGTTTGTTGAGGTTGCCTTTAAAGAAGTGAGTGTTGATATCAAGTGGCAAGGTGTGGGTATTAATGAAAAAGGTATTGACAGTAAAACGGGCAAAGTGCTGGTTAAGGTTAATGAAAAATATTTCCGTCCAGCCGAGGTTGAATTGTTACTTGGCGACCCATCAAAAGCAGAAAAAGAACTTGATTGGGAAAGGAAAGTCTCATTCCAAGAGTTAGTATCAGGCATGGTAAAATACGACCTTGAAAATGATGATTTTGGCGGTAAAGAATGATTAAAAAAATAGCAAGAAAAATTTTTCCAAATTTCTATACAAAATTATGGGAAGTGAAACGAAGCATAGTAGCAAGAAAGCTTAAAAAAGAGCATCCAAACACTAAAATATTTCATGATAACCATATACCCT
>NZ_CDSC02000142.1 GCF_001298715.1 Bathymodiolus azoricus thioautotrophic gill symbiont | reverse complement strand
TTAAAACTGGGATGAATATTTTTAAAGAAATGCAGCGGTTAAAAGGGTTAAGGGGTTATTGCGTCCAATGAGTGGTAAAAGGATAAAAAGTAACAAAAAGCAAGAAAATAAATGCTAAAAGCGTAGATTTAAAAGGGGGTTTTTAGGTTTTTATGAAAAAATATGGAGAAATTTGGAAAATTTTTTAAAAAAAATGGATGAGAGTGAATTAGGGGTAGAAATTATGAATTATTCAAAGGTCTCCTAGTAAACAAAACAACAAAGCTTTAAAGGCAAGATGCCTTGGACTGAAAAGAAATAAAACCAGAGTGCAATTCGTTGTCATGAGTCACAACCCAAAAACTGGGATGAATGTATTTACACAAATGCAAAATCTAAAGGGAACGAGCAGGAAAGAGCTAAAAATAGAAAGATAAAGTAAAAAAACAGTTGGTGAAAATAAGTTTTTTTTGGATTTTATGAAAAATACAGGTAATTTTGAAAAAATATGCGTTATGCAAAGGTCTCTACTGGGGTTTATATAATGTTAAAATCTCGCCTTGAATTTTTAAATTAAATACAGGATTGATTTATGAGAAAGCAACTCGCTCTTTCTACCATTATTTTGTTATCAAGTATTGTTAACGCACAAGACCAGGATTATGTTGTTAGCTGTAGTAGTACACCATTACTTTTTCCTAAGCAAGTTCTTGCTAAAGACGCCAAAAATTTAGAGATTAGTGCAGACCATAGTGAAGTTATTGATGGCAATTATTTATTAACAGGTAATGCCTCTATTAATTCAGCCGAATATTACTTGGCAGCAGATAAAATCAACTTGCAAAAAGCCACCAAGACTTCAAAGGCAGATGGCAACATTAAATTCCAAGGCGCTGATATTATGCTAACGGGTGGTAAAGCAACTATAAAGAAACAAGACTCGGGAATACACACCGTGTTTAAGCAAGTTAAATTCCATTATCCAAAAGGCAAATTTAACGGTCAGGCGCAAAAAATTGTTAATGATGGCAAGGTGCAAACCTTTGACTCAGTTTCTTACACTTTGTGTCCAGTTGGCAACACTGATTGGGTGATGAAAGCCTCTAAAATGACGCTCAACCCTAAAGCCAACAAAGGCGTTGCTGAAAATGTAACCGTTGAATTAATGGGTGTGCCAATCTTTTATTATCCACAATATGAGTGGAAATTAAAAGGTAGAAGCTCTGGCTTCTTGGCGCCAACACTTGCTACTTTTGATGATTCAGGCAATGGCAAAAGTGGGTATCAAATTCGTATCCCTTACTACTTTAATATCGCACCTGAGCGTGATTTCTTATTGACACTCAATCATGTTTCCACTCGGGGTGAGGCTGTTGAGGGTAAATATCGCCAACTACTTGACAACGGGCGTATTGAGATTGAGGGTCATTATCTCAACAAAGACAAAATCAGCAAAGAAGAGCGTTGGTATGCTAACTCAAAATTAGACTTATCTTTGAACGACAAAACTGAATTAAATGTCATTAGTAAGCGTGTATCAGATAAACAATATTTTAAAGAAGTTTCACATAATAATACTGGGGAAACATCATTAATCTCTTCTGTTAATTTAGCTTATAAAAATAAAGAACAAAATCTTAAGGCTTCAATATTTGCTGAAAGTGAGCAGTTAGTTGGTGATAATAACGACGCAGAGTACAGGCGTGCACCTGAAATTTCTATCAATAAAAAAGTAGTGGGTTTGAATGGTAGAGAGGTTAATTTCTCTATCATTAGCACCCAATTTAAACACAAGACCAAAGGTGCCAATGAAACCGGTATTCGTACCCATGCTCAAGCAACATTTGGGCGTGATATTAAGACCAATGCTTATTCACTACAGCCTAAATTTGAAATCTCTAAAACAAAATATGTAATGGATGATAAAACAAAAAAAGACCGTTCCATCTATAGCTTTGGTATTGACTCTAAGTTGTTTTTTGAAAGAGATATTGGTTTATTTGGTAAAGGTGTAACCCAAATATTAACACCAAGATTGGCCTACAACTATACGCCATATAGAAACCAAAGTGCACTACCAAACTTTGATTCTGAAAAAATGAGCAACACTTATGAAAACTTATTCTCTGGCAAAGAATACACAGGTCTTGACAAAATCAGCAAAACTAATGATATTACTCTTGGACTTGAGTCTGATTTTGTTGACCAAAAAACAGGCGAAACTTATTTAGCACTAAAAATCGCTCAAGCATACTATCTAGACAAAAAAGATGGTAAAGATTATTCAAACACTGTTGCTGGTGCTGAGCTTACAATAGGTAAGTTTACTTTTAATAACTCGTTAGAATACGACACACAGATTAGTGAAGTTGCAAAGCGTCACAGCGCATTAAGTTACACATCAAACGCTAGAAAATTCATCACACTAACACAGGGTGACGATGGCGAGCAAAGGTCAGCAGGTTTGTATGGTGCCTACCCAGTCACAAAAAAAATACATGCATTTGCTGGAGTTAACCGCTCGCTAAGTGACTCCATCAACAGCAAAAAAACCATTGGTGTTGCCTATGAGTCTTGTTGCTGGGCAATACGCGTTGCACAACTTAAAGAAATTACATCTGGGAATAAATTCGACAATGTGACGAAATTTGAATTTGTGCTTAAAGGCTTGGCTTCAAGCAGCTCTAATTTGACTTCACACTTAGAAGAAGATATCCCAAACTATTTGGGTAATTTAGAATAATGGAGGCCCTTTAATGAAATACTTACTTACACTTATTTTTGTTTTTTCGCTTAACGCTTTATCTGTATCTAACAGTATTATTGCCATTGTTAACGATAGCGTTATCACTTATGACAGTATTACAGACCAAATCAATAAAGACACTACCAAGACCCAAAAACTGGCACTTATCGATCAACAAATTGACATAGCCTTGCAAAAAGAAAAAATACAAGCGCTAGGCATTAAGCCAAAACCTGAGACTCTTAATGCAATGTTGGAGAATATTGCGAAGCAAAATAATTTAACTTTAGCGCAATTACAGTCTAATGATCAATTTGATGAAATTGTTGAGCGCACCTCTCAAGAGCTTTCTCTTCAAGGTTTAAAAGAAATTATCTTACAACAAAGTGATATCACAATAACACAAGCAGAAATTGATGAAGCGCTCGCCATAAATCCAGCTAGCGAAAGTAGTATTCTTAAACAAATTAAAGTCGCACAAATTGTGCTCAATATTGACGATAAAAAATACCCCTCCCCTCAATTAATTAAAGAATACATCGCAAAAATAAGTGAACAGATTAAAAATAACGCTTCATTTTCCGAGCTTGCTAAACAATATTCTAAAGACCCTGTGACAGAGTCTGTCTGGCTAGAAAAAACCAAGCTCCCTGAGTTGTTTCAACAGCAGCTATTAAATCTTGGATTAGACGAAGCATCTGCGCCTTTTAAAATTGAGCAAGATTGGTTAATTATTAAGATTGCTGCTGAGCGAGAAGTTGATGCACATATATTAAATATTAAGGCACAATTGCTCCAGACTAAACGCAACGCCTTTTTTCAAGCATGGGTAAAGACATTACGCACAAAAAAGCTTTATATAGATATTTTTAAGCATAAGCTTTAATGCCAAAATCCATCGTTATCTTTGGGTTTCATGCAATTCAAGCACAACTAGAGTCCAATCCAGAATGCTTACTTAAAGTCTATACATTGGACAGCCGCAACGACAAGCGCCTCAACACAATAAGCACACAGCTGGATAAATTAAGCATCAATACACAACACGCAACAAAGCAACAGTTAGATAAACTCACCAAAAACCAAACACATCAAGGCGTTGTTGCTGAAATATTACTGCCTACCCTACCAAATCAAGATGGATTAATGCAGCACACCACCAAACTTGAAAAAACCGCTCTAATACTTATTCTAGACTCAATACAAGACCCAAGAAATTTAGGCGCTTGTCTACGTAGTGCAAATGCCGCAGGTGTGGATTGTGTGGTCATTAACAAAGACGGTTCAGCACCCATTAATGCCCTAGTACATAAAACCTCAGCAGGTGCACTTAATCAGCTCAAAATCTTCTCAGTAACCAATCTAGCGCGTACAATTAAAGCACTAAAAGAAGAGGATATTTGGGTGGTAGGTTTAGATAGCTCAACTAAAACATCACTTTATCAAATAGATTTAAGCACACCTAGTGCGATTATCATGGGCTCTGAAGGCTCAGGATTGCGCCCTCTCACTAAGAAATCTTGCGACCAACTGGCAATGATTCCAATGCAAGGTAATGTAGAAAGTTTAAATGTCTCAGTTGCCACAGGCATTGCTTTGTTTGAAGCAAGTAGACAGCGATTAAATTAAGTTCTTCGTATAATTAAGTTCCTAAAAGTGTCTTTTTTTGGTAAAATTATCAGGTTTTTGCAATGAAACAAGGAATACCCAAACAAATTAAACTTTTTAAGTTTGCCTTTAGATCATTAATCTTCTCGCAAACCTACAAAGTAAAAGATCTACCTAGAATTAGAGATTTAGTCAGCAACCAAGATTCAACCGTTGATGTTAAGTTAAGTTTTAATCTTGAATATGGTAGGATTCCTTGCATTAAAGGTGAAATTAAGCTGGATTTGGCACTTACCTGCCAACGATGTTTAGATGAAGTCAAACTTCATTTAGAGCCTAAGTTTCAGCTTGCTTTTGTGCAAAACGAACAACAAGGTGAAGAGCTAGACTCTAGCTTTGAGATGATTCTAAGTACTGAGGATGAATTTTCGACAATTGAATTTATAACGGATGAAGTGTTAATATCTATCCCGATGACGCCAATGCATGGTTATGAATGCGTATCGTATCAAAACACACAACTGATAAATAAACAAAAGCGTGAAAACCCTTTTGCAATATTAGAACAATTAAAAACAACTAAGGAGTAATAAAAATGGCCGTTCAAAAAAGTAGAAAAACCCCTTCAAAGAGAGGCATGCGTCGCTCGCACAATGCATTAACAAGCCCCGCTTTATCTGAAGATCAAGAAACTGGTGAGATTCACTTACGCCACCATATAACTGCTGATGGTTACTACCGTGGTAAGAAAGTTATCAATAAAGTAGAAGATATTCCAGAAGTAGAAGCTTAAAAGACTTAATCAGGATTCTTGATTTATTATGACAATCAAGGTGTCAATTGATGCATCGGGAGGGGATCATGGGATACCCACAACTGTTGCAGCAGGCATCAAAGCCTTGAATGTGTTTCCAGATTTGCAGTTAGTTTTTGTCGGCGATAAATCTAGTATTCAAACAGAGCTTAACAAACACCCTTCTAGTCAAAAACTCAGCAATCGTTTTAATGTTACGCACGCTAGTGAGGTTATCACTATGGATGAATCACCTTCAAATGCGTTACGCAAAAAGAAGGATGCCTCTATGCGTGTTGCTATTAATTTAGTCAAAGATAACACTGTTGATGCTTGCGTTAGTGCTGGCAATACAGGTGCATTAATGGCAATTTCTCGCTTTGTACTTAAAACCATAAGTGGCATTAGTCGCCCTGCGATTATGGGTCGTATGCCAACAATGAGTGGGCACACACATATGCTTGACCTAGGTGCAAATATTAATTCTGGACCTAAATCCCTGGTTGAATTTGCCATTATGGGCTCTATTGCTGTTAAATATACTGAAAATATTAATTCACCAACAGTTGGCTTGCTAAATGTTGGTGAAGAAGAAATGAAAGGCAACGATAATATCAAGAAAACTTCCGAGCTATTAAAAGCCTCAAATCTTAATTATATTGGCTTTATTGAAGGTGATGATATTTATAAAGGCAACATTGATTTGGTGGTTTGCGATGGCTTTGAAGGTAATATTGCACTCAAAGCTAGCGAAGGCGTAGCATCAATGATGGGGCATTATCTTAAGCAGGCCTTTACCAAGAACATCTTTACCAAAATAATCGCACTCATTGCCAAGCCTGTTTTAAAAGACTTTAAAGCCAGCCTTAATCCTGGACAATATAACGGCGCTAGCCTATTGGGGCTACGCGGTATTGTGATTAAAAGTCACGGTGGTGCTGATGTTGATTCATTTTTTCAAGCAATAAAAGAAGCCTATCTTGAAGCTCAAGTGAAAATTACTGAGAAAATAGCAACACAAGTGTCCTTAGAATTAGAAAAAAACAGTGAATAAATTTGCCAGAATTATTGGCACAGGCTCTTATTTACCGCCAAAGATTGTCACTAACGACGACTTATCTAAAACGATTGATACCTCTGATGAATGGATTACCTCACGCACAGGCATCAAAGAAAGGCGCATTGTTACCAATGAATCAACCTGTGATTTGGCTGTCATTGCAGCTAATAATGCATTAGAAATGTCAGGTATTAATGCCGCCGAACTGGATTTAATCATTTTAGCCACCACCACCCCTGACAAGATTTTCCCAGCAACAGCTACTATGTTACAAAAAGCAATTGGTGCCAACTGTCCTGCTTTTGATTTGCAATCGGTTTGTGCAGGCTTTGTTTTTGCCCTAACAACAGCCGAGCAATACATTAAAACAGGTGCGGCTAACAAAGTATTGGTGGTTGGTAGTGAAACGCTATCTCGTATTGTTGACTGGAAAGACCGTTCTACCGCTATTTTATTTGGTGATGGCGCTGGTGCTGTTGTTCTAGAGGGTAGCGAAGAAACGGGCATTCTACATTCAAAACTATTTAGTGATGGCAATTACCTATCTTCTTTACAAGTTAGCAACAATACCATCAACGAAACAGGCTTTATTGAAATGGCAGGCAATGAAGTTTTTAAGATTGCCGTTAACCGTCTGTCTTCTTTAGCAGAAGACACACTAAAAGCCTGTGATATGGACTCTGACGAACTTGATTGGATGGTGCCACACCAAGCTAATATTCGCATTATTTCAGCCGTTGCTAAGCGCATTAAAATGCCAATGGATAAAGTTGTGGTTACCCTAGACAAACACGGCAATACTTCTGCCGCCTCAATTCCTTTGGCGCTTGACACAGCGGTGCGTGATGGTCGTATCCAAAAAGGACAAAGTCTATTATTCGAAGGTATTGGTGGTGGTTTTAGCTGGGGCAGTGTTCTCGTTAAATTTTAGGATTGAATCTAAAATTTTCTACCTTGTAATCTCAAAGTCAGCCCTCGTAATTGTGTTGTATCCACACTAAGTACATCCAAATCATTGAATGCTTGTTGATACAAACGCTCAAACTCAGATTTTGAGCGCTCTAAACCCAATAAGGCTGGATAAGTCGGCTTGTTTTTATCAGCATCAGAATTCTGTTTTTTACCTAATATTTCTTCAGGGGTAAGCACATCCAACACATCGTCTTGAATTTGATACGCCAAACCAATATTTTTAGCAAAACGCTCTAGTGCGAGTATATCTTGCTCATTGCAAGACTCAGACACCAAAGCGCCAAGTTTGACTGCACAACCTAGTAAAGCACCTGTTTTTTTCTGATGCACATCTCTCAAAGTATCAACATCAATTATCTTTGAAGCCACACCTAAATCAATAGATTGCCCTTGCGCCATCTCAAAAGAAGCATGAGTAAGCGCTTGCAGGGTGTTAATTCGTGTTTGTGCTGACAACTGTGTATCGCTCGCCAACACCTCAAAAGCTAAGGCTTGCAAGCCATCACCCGCCAAAATAGCCTGTGCTTCGCCAAATTGCTTATGGCAAGCAGGTTGATTGTGACGGATATCGTCATCATCCATGGCTGGCAAGTCATCATGAATTAAAGAATAAGCATGGATCAGCTCTACTGCACAAGCGCACCCATCAGCCAAGTCAAGATTAGCATCAAAAGTCTGTGCTACTGTATAAGTTAAAGTCGCTCGAAAGCGCTTGCCACCTGACAAAACACTATAACGCATTGCCTCAGTTAAACTACCCTGATTGGATAAAACTTTGTCTAAGTGTTGATTAACACGCTTAGCATGGTTCATAAAGCTATTGCTCAAGTGGCTGCTGGGATTGATAGCCATCATCAGCACTCAATAGTGCAATTTTTTGCTCCGCTTTGCTTAATGCTGCCTGACATTGGCGTGTTAATGCTACGCCTTTTTCAAAATATTTTAAAGAATCTTCTAAACTCAAATCGCCTGACTCCATCGTTTTAACAATATCTTCAAGTTTACTTAAGCCTTTATTAAAATCAAATTTTGTTGTCATTATCTTTCTCCGCCACCACCGGCTTTATTTAACGCTTTATCCATTAACCAAGTTGGCAATAGTCTAATCAGAACCGCAAACAATTTTGTTGGAAATGTTACACGGTAATGAATTTTTGCTTGTTTTGCACTGAGTGCGTGTAGACAACATTTTAACACCGCTTCTGCACCTAAAGTGAAATCTGCTAATTCTTTTGATTGCAAGCGCACAATCATCTTCTGATAATTTGCTCGATAATCACTATTTTCAATCTCTATATGTTTACTAAAAGCCTTGTAAGCATTCGCTCTAAATTTAGATTCAATCGGCCCAGGCTGAATTAAAGACAGTTGTACCTGCGTCTTTGATAATTCTAAGCGTAAAGTATTCGCCAAACCTTCAATGGCAAATTTAGAGGCATTATAAGCCCCGCGAAATGGCATTGCCACAAAGCCCAATACCGAACTGAGGTAAATAATGCGCCCTTTGTTGTATTGCTTCATTTTTGGTAATACCAAATTGGTCAATTCATGCCAACCAAAAACATTGGTTTGAAATTGGGCTTCTAGGACTTGACGAGAAATATCTTCCAACGCCCCTACTTGCCCATAAGCACCATTATGAATTAAACCATACAATGTATTTGTCTTCTTAAAAACAGCATCAATTGCCATATTAATGGACTTAGATGAGGACAAATCTAAGTGTAGCGCTTCAAAACCTTGAGCTTTAAGCATTTCAACATCTTTTTCTTGTCTGGCGCTAGCAAATACCCGGTAGCCTGCCTGCTTTAAGCCTTGTGCCACGCACAAACCGATACCACAGGAGCAGCCTGTGATTAAAACAGATTTCATAGGAGGGCTTTGCATATTTGCATAATTATGAGTGAATATAAAAAAGTGATGGCTTTTAAAAAGTTTCTAAATTGACACAAGGTGGTGTTTTTATTGACAGCATACAACCCTTTGGGAGGCATGATCATTCATGACTGTCTAAAGGCTCTTCTTGTGCCTTCGTCCAAAAATCAGCAACTTCTTTGAGCTCTGGATTGATACTCTTACTACGCAATACCAAAAAATCATAACCCATTCTAAATCGTGGATGCCCTAATAAAAACTGTACTTTTTTTGGGTGCATCTTTTCCAATTTCGACTGCATCATCCAAATGTCTCTAATTCTAGCTGTTAAATATTTTGGTAGTGATACTTGTTTAATTTGCTGGATAATCGTCTCATCGCAAGCTTGCATCATTGCCAAATTAAAAGAGTGTTGTTTCTTCTTAATACGAGTAAAGCGATTATTTTGTGCCTGCCATAAAAATACAGCAAATAAAAAAGCGGGTGTGACTGGCTTGTTCTGTTTAATGCGCTGAGAAGTATTGATACATGCCTTTTTAATGAAAGCATCCTTGTGTGTTTGCTTAAATAAATGTTTTAATAACCCATAATGCTCTAATTGCTCATATACTTGAAACGAGTATTCATTTTGAAACAATTTAATACACTCTTCGTACAGGCGTGCTGGCGAAATATTGCTAAGTAATGACGCCTGTTCCATTATGCAATCTTGAATCTCATGACTGAGTTCTGCATTTAACTTTTCACTAAAACGAACAGCACGAATCATGCGCACAGGGTCTTCTTTAAAACGCGATTTAGCCTCACCAATCATATGGATTTCACTCGCTTCAATATCTTTTAAGCCACCAACATAGTCAATGACTTCTTGCTTGTGTACATCGTAATATAGGGCGTTGATATTAAAATCCCTACGCACTACATCATTTTCTAATTTTCCGTAACGATTATCGCGCATAATAACACCATTTTTAGCAGTTTGCACTTTACCAGAACGAAAAGTAGCAACTTCAATAAAATCACGCGCACCAAACATTACATGCACTAAGCGAAAACGCCGTCCAATCACGCGTGAACGCTTAAACAGCTTGTGTACTTGCTCAGGCTTGGCATTGGTTGCCACATCGAAATCTTTGGGCTCTAAACCCAGTAGTAAATCTCTGACGCAACCACCGACCAAGTAAACTTCAAAACCTGCCTTGTGAATAGTGTTAACCACTCTAAGTGCATTTTTATCCAAGAATTTTTTTGGGAATTGAATCGACTGACGAATAGGCTCTACCTTAGAGCCTCTCATAGCTTGCGAGACTTTTTTAAATATGTTTGAGATCAACACTAGGTTTGGGCTGCCAGCCTGATTGTTGGTGCTCAGCAATGACGGTTGTATAAACACCGCCACGCACATTAAAAATCGCTTTAAGACGCATAAAGCGAGGATTGGTTGCTGCCACTAAGTCTTCTAAAATTTGATTGGTTACCGCCTCATGGAAAGCACCTTCATCACGAAATGACCAAACATACATTTTCAAAGATTTCAACTCAACACAATCCTTATTCGCAATATATTCTAAGTGTAGCGTGGCAAAATCAGGCTGCCCTGTCTTTGGACAAAGACAAGTGAACTCTGGTAGTTCAATTTGAATAACATAATCGCGCGCCCTATTTGGATTGTCAAAAACTTCCAAGGTTTTGCTTGCTTGAGATGACATCGAATAAATTCCTTTTAAAATAAAAATGTGAGGTTATTTTACCTTCTCTAATAACAAATTCGTTATCATCGTTAATTTTTCGTGTCGATAAATATACAATAGAAAAATAAAACCAAACATCAGTAAATGCACCCACCACAAGCCCACAAGTGCAGAAATTTCCCCACTCTCTAAAGATGAGCGTGCCATAAGCAAAGCGTTGTTATAGATGATAAAAGCCGCTACACCAAATAGTACACCCAAGTTTTTTCCACCTCTATGAGAAGTTTTTCCTAGTAAAACACCTAAAAAAGACAAAATAAAGATACTGAGTGGTTGTGATAAGCGCCACTGAAATTCAGCAACATCCTTAGGGTTATCAGAATAAAGCAAATCAATCATGCCTTGCGATTCTTCTTTGGTAGAGCCTCCATCAGAGCGAACCTCGCCATCAATAATTTGCAAATCATACGAATCAAAATTCAAGATTTTTTTATTAGCCTCACTTGGAAAACCATGATAACGCATACCATCCTGTAAGCGCAAATAAGTACTATGGGTTTTGGGGTTTGTATATTTTTGCGCTTGTTTAGCCAAGGTAATAATTGGCTCACCATCGTCTAATGTATAAACAAACACTTCCTCCATCTGTTGTTGTGCATTACCATCAGCACCTTTCACCTTGGATGTGTAAAAAACAATCTCACCATTTTTAAATTCTTGAAATTCTCTTTGTTTGATAAATGCAAATTCTGAGGCGTTATTGTTACGCTCTATAATGATATTTTTTTGCGTTTTAGTCCAAGGCACTACCAATGTTGTTAAAAGCAAAATAAAAAGTGAAACAGGCAAAACAACAGGTTGCATAAACACCATAAAATGTTTGTCACCTAAGCCAAGTGAGTTCATGACAACGGCTTCTGAGTTTTTGTAGAATTTACTAACTGTTAAGATAATCGCTAAAAACAACGATAAAGATAAGATTAAAGGGATATCTCTTATCATATTAAAGCTAATCAATGGCAACAAATCTGTTGTAGGGATGCCGTACTTTATACTTTCCTTAATCATTAATACCACCTGATTGCCAAATACCACTAGGCTAATAATCAGAAAAACAGCACCTGTCAACACCCATGCATTACGCATTAAGTATTTCGCTAAAATGGTGTTGATTAAATAATAGGCTTGTTTAAAATCATTGGATAGCTTCATGCCTCTAAAAATAAATGTGTTTTTATTTTTTCTGTGACATAGATGAGAAAAATTCATCATTGGTTTTGCTTAGTTTTAAACGGTCAATTAAAAACTCTGCTGCTTCCACTGTGTCCATTGGGTGTAAAATTTTGCGTAGAATCCACATCTTTTGTAACTCTTTTTCGTCAACAATCAACTCTTCACGACGCGTACCAGAAGCATTAATATTAATGGCTGGGAAAATGCGTTTTTCACTCAAACGACGCTCTAAGTGTAATTCCATATTACCTGTGCCCTTAAATTCTTGATAAATGACTTCGTCCATTTTTGAACCAGTGTCAATCAAAGCAGTAGCAATAATAGTAATACTACCACCATTTTCAATGTTTCTCGCTGCACCAAAGAAACGCTTTGGTCGTTGTAAGGCATTAGCATCAACGCCACCTGTTAGTACTTTGCCTGAAGATGGTGCAACGGTATTGTAAGCACGCGCTAATCTGGTGATTGAGTCTAATAAAATTACCACATCTTTACCCTGCTCTGCACGACGCTTGGCTTTCTCAATAACGATTTCAGCCACTTGTACATGGCGCTTGGCTGATTCATCAAAAGTTGAAGCGACCACTTCACCACGCACTGTGCGCTCCATCTCTGTTACTTCCTCAGGACGCTCATCAATCAATAGCACAATCAATTCGCACTCTGGGTGATTAAGAGAAATAGAAGATGCAATATTTTGCATAATCATTGTTTTTCCTGCCTTAGGTGGCGCAACTAACAAACCCCTTTGCCCTTTACCAAAAGGCGCAACAAGGTCAATCACTCTGGCGGTAATATCTTCAGTACCACCATTGCCAATCTCTAATCCAATACGCTCATTTGGATGCAATGGTATCAATGAAGCGAAAGAAACTCTATTTCTAACATTATCTGGATCCTCACCATTCACCTCAAAAACTTTCACCAAAGCAAAATACTTCTCGCCTTTTTTAGGTGCACGAATCTTGCCGGTAACAACATCGCCTGTTGATAAATTAAAACGACGGATTTGATTGGGTGAAACATAAATATCGTCTGGACCAGAAACATAAGAATCATCTGCTGAGCGTAAAAAACCATAGCCCTCTTGCAATATATCTAATACACCATCACCCAATACCTCTTCATCGTTATCTGCTTTGTATTTGAGAATTGAGAAAATAAGGGCTTGTTTTTTGGCGCGAGCAATGTTTTCGATACCAAGAGATTGTGCCAATTCTAATAATTCGGTAGCCGATGAGCGTTTTAGTTCAGATAATTTCATGTTTTTAGGGGGTTATAGAAAGATAAAGTTGCTCAGAGCAACCAGAGTGGGTCAATTAAAGTTAAAAAAGTTAGTTTGTAAAAAATGTTTAAGGGTTTTCAATCAGCAGAACAACAGGTTTTGTTAAATTAAGTTTTAAAAAAAATTTGAAATTAATGGAAGTTAGTGTTTTTCTAAATATTTGAATCAATGAATGCACTTAATTCTGCTTTCGACAAAGCGCCCATCTTAGTTGCCACAACCTCGCCATCCTTAAATACCAACATTGTTGGAATGCCACGAACGCCGTACTTCTGTGGTGATTGCTCGTTTTCATCAATATTTATTTTAGCAATAGTAGCCTTACCATCGTATTCACTAGCGATTTCATCAAGCACTGGCGCTAACGCCTTACAAGGACCACACCAAGGTGCCCAGAAATCTACCAAAACTGCTTGCGATGAATTAACGACATCTGATTCAAAAGAATCATCTGTTACTATTTTGATTTTATCACTCATATATTGTTGTATTGTTACGGGAAGTATTTGTCGCTGGAAAAAACTAAAATCTAGGTGAATTATATCGTCTATTTAGTGTTTAACAACATTATTTTATAAATTTTCTTGTAAATACTGTCTTAATTGCTTCTGCTGCGCCTTACTTAAAGGTTTGTTGTCAGCATTACTGACAAAAAAAACATCTTCTACACGCTCACCCATAGTTGAAATTCGTGCATTCACTAAATAAATATCCAACTGGTAAAAAATATGCGCAATATTTGACAACACCCCTTGTTTGTCAATCGTACTAACCTCAAGCTGGGTAAGATTCCATTTTTCATTATGCGAAAATGCAATGTGTATGGTATGGTCAAAATGCCTGTGCGCATATTTATCACTCACTTCTCTCACAGTAGCAGGTGCTTGTAACAGCTTATTTTCTATAATTTGGCTAATATCAATTAGCTCTAATTTTTCATCTTGCAAAACACTAATTGTATTGTAAGCCTTGTTATCCTTACTGGTTAAGATCTTCGCATCAACGATGTCCAAGCCCAATTTCTCAATAACACCTACCAGTTTAAAGAACAGTCCTTTGGTATCATCGCCATACACAAAAATATCCACTACACTAGACTCTGATAGGCGTTGTGCAATTCTGATTGTTTTATCGCTTTTTTTGCTGAGCAATTGTAAATGCCACAAAATATCTTCAATCTGATAGTGCAAAAAATAATCTTTTGGCAAAGTGGAAAGTATTTTGTCCATTTGCACAACATCAAGCCCATACTGTTCTATCGCCCCTGCTAGTGCTTCTTTAACCGTCTTAATTTTCTTATCAAGACTAGGAGGTTCAACATGGTTTTGTAGTTGCTCTTTAGTTTTATAAAATAGTTTTTTCAACAATGAATCTTTCCATTCGTTCCACAAATTCTCTTTTGTGGCACGAATATCAGCAACAGTTAACAAGTACAAAAACTCTAAAAAATGCACAGATTTCACAGTTTTGGCAAATTGGTTAATCACATTAAGGTCTTCAAGGTCTTGTTTTTGTGAGATTTGTGACATTAATAAATGCTGTTCTACCAAGCCTGACACCAAGGAGATATCATTGATTTTAAATTTGTGATATCTTAAAAACTCACGCACGATTTCTGCACCTAGAATTGCATGGTCGCCACCCTGCCCTTTGGCAATATCATGGAACAGTCCTGCTAATAATAGCAACTCAGGCTTGGCAATATTTTGTGCAATTTCACTGCAAAGTCCAAACTCTTTGGAAAAATCACTAACAAAAAAACGCCTAAGATTTCGAATCACAAATAAAGTATGCTGGTCCACCGTATAAGCATGAAACAAATCATATTGCATTAACCCTGTTATCTTACCAAAAGCAGGTATATAACGCTCTAACACACCATAACGATTCATTAATTTAAGTGCTTTGTTAACCCCTTGTTTTTGTTGCAATAATTCAATAAATAGGCGGTTGTTTTGACGATTTTTGTAATAATTCTTATCACACAATTCAAGGTTTTTTTGCATCTGTCTGAGTGTTTCTGCACTGATGCCACGCACATAATTATGTTTAGCAACCAATAAGAAAATCTCAATAAATGCTGAGGGTTGCTTGGTAAAAACAGTATCATTGGTCATGCAAATATACCCATGGCTAATGATAAAACGCGTATTCAAATTTTGTACATGCAATACACTTTGCTCAAATAACTGTAATAAAATATCATTCAAACGCGCCACCTTGGTTGCGCTTTGATAGTAATCACGCATAAACTGCTCAACTGCAATACGCTCACCATTCTGATATCCTAACACGCTAGCTATTTCTCGCTGATACTGAAAGGCTACTCTGTCTTCTCGACGCTTGGCAACAATATGCAAGGCAAAACGCACTTTCCATAAAAATGATTGAGATTGCACCAATAAATCATATTCATTCTGAGTTAAAAAGCCTTTATCCACTAAATCAGAGAAAAGATTAACATCAAAATACCACTTTGCCACCCATGCCACGGTTTGAATATCACGCAACCCACCAGGGCTTTCCTTTAGATTTGGCTCTAGGTTATAGGCGGTATTCGAATAATTTAAATGGCGATTGTGTTGTTCTTTTCGCTTACCAACGAAAAATGATTGAGAAGACCAATCACTCATCTTAAGCATTAATTTCATTTCTAAAAATAAAGATGCTTGACCCAGAAGGCGCCTAGACTCTAACAAATTCGTCGCCACACTCAAATCACCAATATTTGCCATACAATCTGCTATATCTCGTGTTGCGTGCCCTACTTCTAACCCCACATCCCATAAAAAAGTCAGAAACTTAGACAGACTTTGTTGATGTCTATCGTGAGTGCTATCAGGGATTAAAATTAGTAAGTCAATGTCAGAATGCAGGTGTAATTCACGACGACCATAGCCACCTACAGCAACCAAACACAAAGCTTCGTTAATCTCAAAACCTTGCCAAATATCATTAAGTAAAGCGTCTATTTCATCACTACGCTTTTGTACTAAATCAGCCACCAAGTCAGGGTTTTTTAGAAAATCTTCTGCTAATGATGCTTGTAAAACCTTGTATCTATTTCTAAAAGTTTTTAATTGCATGTTACTTATGCGTTAGCACTTTCTTTAGTGTTGGAAACGCAGATTTACTGGCTTCGGTCAAGTGATTGGTAATAAGACGCTTAATCGGTGGGAAATGCTCAGCAAAATTTAACACAAACCTTCTAATTTGCTTGGCCATTGGTGAATCATTGGTGAATAGTGCCACAACACCATTGGTGCCGAAAAACATCACTTTACTTAAATGAATTTGTTTGTTTTCAAAACGCTTAAGTAAAGATTGGGCGCCAATATCCTGCCCATGCATTAAGGCTTCTTTCACCAAAGTTGCCAAAATATTTTGCCCTCTGAGACCTAAGTTAAAACCATGTGCTGTCACTGGATGCATACCTACCGCCGCATCACCAACGAGTGCAAAACGCTTGGCAATAAAAGTCTTTGCATGCACGCCAACCAAGGGGTAAGAATGACGCTCTCCGACTTGCATCATTTGCCCTAATTCATTTCTGAAATCTTGAGTCATTTTAGCGTTAAAGTCTTCTTCGCTCAATGCCAACATCGCTTTAGAATTTTGCGTCTCTAGCGTTAATACCACAGAAGACTCATTACCTACCATAGGTAATAACGCTAAAGTTTGTCCATAGTCAAAGCACTCTAAGGCAATATTGTTGTGGGATTTTTCATGCTTCATTGTGGTAACAATCATTACCTTAGAAAAATCTTTCATCGTTGACGGGATACCGACCTTGCGGCGAATATTAGAAAAACGACTGTCAGCAGCAATCACTAATTTAGCAACAATCGTCTTACCATCGGCAAACAACACATCTGAGTGTGACTCGTGACTAGCCACATCCTCTACTAGAGCATCGGTCATTACAGTAATATTTTCAGCTTGTTGTACGCGGCGATAAAGTGCTTGTCGTAGTTGATAATTTGGCACTAAATAACCCAGCGCTTCAATGCCTGAGGTCTCAGATCTAAAGTTTAATAATGACGCTGAATCACCGTCAAATACCTTTGCCTCTTTTAGTAAAGACACTTCTTTTTGCTCAACCAAATCCCAAACTCCTAACTTTTTCAAAATCCCTAAAGATAAATGCGTTAGTGCAATCTCTCTGCCATCAGGCTTAGGCTTAGAAATTGCATCTATATTGGCCTTCTCTACCACCAATATTTGGGCATTAGTATCTATCATCGAGCATGCAAAGCTCAGTCCCGCAGGTCCGCCACCAATAATAACAATATCATAGTTAGTTTGCATTTTTAGTTTTAA
>NZ_CDSC02000158.1 GCF_001298715.1 Bathymodiolus azoricus thioautotrophic gill symbiont | reverse complement strand
AAGGGCAGCAAAGGCATATGCATTTGAATAAATCTTGATATAGCCTTTGCCATCGGGTGCGTCTGCGCCTCCAGCAAATGAATCTCCCCACGCTACGATTGAGCCATCGGCTTTAAGGGCAGCAAAGGCATTAGTATTCGAATAAATCTTGGTATAGCCTTTGCCACTGGGTGTTTTTTTGCCTCCAGTACTTGATCCGCCCCACGCCACGATTGAACCATCGGCTTTAAGGGCAGCAAAGGCATATTCATTTGAAGAAATTTCGGTATAGCCACTGCCATCGGGTGCGTTTGCGCCTTTATTATTTGGACTACCCCACGCCATAATTGAACCATCGGCTCTAAGGGCGGCAAAGGCATCAGTAGTTGAATAAATCTTGGTATAACTGCCAGCGGGTGCATTTATGCCTCCAGTATCTGGATCGCCCCACACCTTGATTGAGCCATCATGTGCAAGGGCAGCAAAGGCATATGTATTTGAATAAATCTCGGTATAACCTTCGCCAACGGGTGCGTCTGTACCTCCATTATCTGAGTTGCCCCATACCTTGATTGAGCCATCGGCTCTAAGAGCGGCAAAGGCACTAGCGGTTGAGGAAATCTTAGTATAACCTTTTTTAGTGGGTGCATTGGGTGCGTCTGTACCTCCATTTTTTAAGCTACCCCATGTCGAAATTGAGCCGTCAGCTTTAAGGGCGGCAAAGGCAAATCCATTTGAATAAATTTTGGTATAACCACTATCAGCGGGTGCTTTTTTGCCTCCAAAATGTGGGTTACCCCACGCCATGATTGAGCCATCGGCTTTAATGGCGGCAAAAGCCA
>NZ_CDSC02000144.1 GCF_001298715.1 Bathymodiolus azoricus thioautotrophic gill symbiont | reverse complement strand
ACGCGTGTTAGCGCAATTGGCAGATGAATCGGATTATGCAACAACACAGCGTGAATTGCAGATGCTCATTCAATCAAACGATGTATTTAAAGTCGAAGGTAAGTTTTCTATAGATAGGTACAAAGATTTGCTTAGATTAAATGGTATTTCAGATGTTGAATATGAGCGCATACAAACAGAAGGATTGACGCAAAATCAAATCAAGCGCAATTTCTCAGACTCTGCATTTTTGACGCCATCAGCACTAAAGCGTATACAGTCGTTGAATGACCAAGAGCGCAAGTTTAGTCATATTATGCTTAATACAAAAAATTATATCGATGAAGTGAAAGTTAACCCTGAGAGTGTTAAGGAATTTTTCGATGAAAACAAACAAGTTTTTCTTGAGCCACAAAAAGTAAAAGTTGATTTTGTTGAATTATCAACTAAAGAAATTGCTAAAAGTATTAAAGTGAACGATGATGATTTGTCTAATCTTTATGAAGATGAACAGGCACGCTTTAGCACGGAAGAAGAACGCAAAGCGCAGCATATTTTGGTTGAGTCTGAAGGATTAGCAAATACGATTATCACACAGTTAAAACAAGGTGAGTCTTTTGCTGAGTTGGCTGCTAAACATTCTCAAGATACAGGCTCAAAAGACAGTGGCGGTGATTTGGGATTTTTTGCTATGGGTGCGATGGTACCTGAGTTTGAAGCTAAGGTATTTGCTATGAAAGAGGGTGAAGTCAGTAGTCCAGTCAAAACTGATTTTGGTTATCATATTATTAAGTTAAATAAGATTAAAGCAAGTGAGGTTAAATCTTTTGAGTCGCTACGCAGTGAGTTAACCAAACTTTACACTGAGCGTGAAGTGCAGAAATCTATTTACAAACTCACAGAGCAATTAAGTAATTTGTCATACGAGGAAGATTTGGAAGCAGTAGCCAATCAAATGGATTTAGAGCTTAGAACTTCTGAGTTTTTTACTCAAGACACAAAAGAACATGATGCTAAATTTGTAGCAGCAGCTTATAGTGATGAAGTCTTGAACAAAGGCGAGAGCTCTAAATTGATTGAATTGTCTAAAGATAAGTTTGTGGTATTAAGGATTAATGAAAGAAATCCTCAAAGAGAAAAGACATTTGATGAAGTTAAAGTTGAGATTGCTAAACATTTATCTGGACTATTAGCTAAGACTTTTATTGATAATGTTGCCGATAAAATTACCGCTTTACTGAGTAAGGGCGATACGACTACCGTTCAAAAATTAATGGAAAAATATCAACTTACATGGAAGGATGTTGGTTGGGTTAAAAGATCCTCAAGGGAAGAAAATACTGGGATTATTAATATCGTATTCTCCTTGCCGAAGCCAAATGATGGTGTGATTTATGATGCACAAAGTCTGAATGCAGAGCAATCCATTGTGTTGAAGTTATCAGCAATCAGAGTATCTAATAATGTACCAAATAATGCATTGTCAAGCGTCATACTTGGTTTTGAGTCTGAAGCGTTTTTTAATAGCATTTTGAAAACACTACACAAAGATATTGATATTAAAATATTCTCAGACCGATTATAAAAAAACAGGCTGAAACCTTCAATAAAAAGCCCCGCAATGCGGGGCTTTTTATTGGCTTCAAACTATCAATCAGGACCTTTGTCGTAAAAGTTATACCCTGAGTCAATGTAGGTAATTTCACCGGTAATACCTGATGCTAAATCTGAACATAAGAATGCAGCAGCATTACCCACTTCTTCAATTGTTACATTGCGTTTGAGCGCCGATGAGTTGGCCACATGATCCAGTAATTTACTAAAATTTTTGATACCAGACGCCGCTAAAGTTTTGATTGGGCCTGCTGATACCGCATTCACACGAATGCCTTTTTCAGGGCCCATTGCCGCTGCCATATAGCGTACATTTGCTTCAAGTGAAGCCTTAGCAACACCCATCACATTGTAGTTAGGAATGGCACGAATGGCACCCAAGTAACTTACCGTCAATAGTGCAGCGTTTTTATTTAGCATGGATTTTGAGCCTTTTGCCAGTGCAGTAAAACTGTAAGAACTGATGTCATGGGCAGTAGCAAAGTTTTCACGAGTAGTGGCATCAATATAGTTGCCATCTAATGCTTCACGCGGTGCAAAAGCCACTGAATGCACTAAAATGTCAAAGTTATCCCAATGATTTTTTAACGCTTTAAAGGTTTGCTCGATGCCTTTATCACTAGCAACATCACACTCTATTACAATATTTGAATTGCAAACCGCAGCACATTTATCAACCCGCTTTTTAAGTTTTTCATTTTGATAGGTGAGTGCAATTTCACAACCTTGTTTTGCCATAGCCTCGGCAATACCCCACGCAATTGAGCGGTTAGAAGCAACACCAACCACCAATGCTTTTTTTCCATCTAAAAATCCCATAATATTCTCACTATATTAAAATAGACAAATTATAATGGGAAAATTCATCTAAATAACTGCTATGTTAAATATTTCACTTTCACTAACAAAATCCTTAGCTGTAGTGCTGAGTGTTTTATTGACACCGATTAGAGCGCTGCGATTGCGCTATGTACCACTCTTGTTGGTGTATTTTGCTTACGGGAGTGGTATTTTTACCGCTATTGCTGAGGTTTTTTGGGTGAAAGACTCGCTGGATATGAGTGTAGCAGATTTGGCGGAGTTGGGTATATGGCTCACTGTGCCATGGACGGTGAAAATGATTTTCGGTTCATTGGTTGATAGCGTGTTGATTTTTGGCTCTAACCGCAAATCTTATGTTTATATGGGTGCATTGCTAATTACCATCAGTTTTTTAATGATGATTGCGGTGGTGGGTGATTATTCAATTGTTGCAGCGTTTTCTAAAAAAAGTGTTTATATTTTTGCCAGCGTGATTGCTGTTATCGGTTTTGTTATGCAAGATGTGGTGGCAGATACGATGAGTACTGAGGTGGTAGACAAGAGTCAGTCTAAAGAAGAAATTCATCAAGAATTGGCAAGTATTCAAGTATTGGCGCGTTTGTCGTTAGGTTTTGCAATTTTTATTACAGGTTGGATTGGTGGTGAGCTAGCAGATGTTTTTAAAGAGGAGCGTGAAGTGATTTTTATGATTGCGCTATTGACGCCTTTGTTGTCAATTCTTGGGGTGAGTTTGGTACACCTTAACCCTGTGCCAGTATCTAAGATTAACAAACATGTGTTATTTGGTGGCTTGGCTTTTGCGTTCTTTGTTGTGATTATGGGTTATGCACAAGTGCCTTATGCACAAGAGATTGTATTTGTGTTTTCCCTTGGTATTGTATTGACTTTACTCAATGGTTTGATTGGTGATTTAAGTGAAAATGCGATTCGCCATATTAAGATGGCAATGATTGT
>NZ_CDSC02000181.1 GCF_001298715.1 Bathymodiolus azoricus thioautotrophic gill symbiont | reverse complement strand
AACTGACATGGCAGGTAGGCCAGCTAGATTAATCGCTATCGTGTAAATATCAGCTAAGTACATTTCGATAGGGTCATCAGGTTTTTTCGCCTATGCCAAAAGCAGGGGTAGGGGATACGGGTCCCATAATGACATCGACTTGTTCTAAAGCTTGTTTGAAATCATCACTGATTAAACGGCGGGTTTTTTGCGCTTTAATATAGTAAGCATCATAATAACCTTCAGATAGGGCATAAGTACCAACTAAAATACGGCGTTTGACTTCCGTGCCAAAAGCTTCACCACGTGAACGAATATACAAATCATTTAAATCAGCAGGGTTTTCACAGCGATAACCATAACGCACACCATCAAGGCGTGAAAGGTTAGCCGAGCATTCCGCAGGAGCAATGACATAATAAGAAGGAATTGCGAGTTTTAAATTAGGCATAGACACTTCGACAATTTCTGCGCCCATTTTTCTGTATTCATTGATTGCCGTGTCAATGCTCGCTGCCATCTCGCTGTTTAATGCTTCATCAAAAAATTCTTTAGGAAGACCAATTTTTAAGCCAGTTAGAGAGTTATTCAAGTCGGCACTGTAATCTGGCACGGCACAATCCACGCTAGTGGAATCTTTAGGGTCAAATCCGGCCATAGCTTGGAGCATAAGCGCTGTATCTTCCGCCGTTTGCGCCATTGGGCCGCCTTGATCTAAGCTGGAGGCGTAAGCAATCATGCCGTAGCGTGAGACTCGGCCATAAGTGGGTTTTAAGCCAGTAATGCCGCACAGCGCTGCAGGTTGGCGAATAGAGCCACCTGTATCGGTACCGGTGGCACCGGGGATTAAACGCGCAGCAACGGCTGCTGCTGAGCCACCCGATGAACCACCGGGTACACAGTGGGTTGCCCAAGGGTTTTTGACCGTACCATAAAAGCTGGTTTCATTGGAGGAGCCCATAGCAAACTCATCCATATTGAGTTTACCTAGGGAAACAGCACCAGCGGCATTAAATTTTTCTACTACAGTCGCATTATAAGGCGAGATAAAGTTATCCAGCATTTTTGAACCGCAGCTAGTTTTTATACCGAGGGTGCAAAAAATATCTTTATGTGCCATAGGTACGCCGGTTAAGAAGGGCGCATCACCGGCAGCGAGCATCGCGTCGGCTTGCTTGGCGGCAGCGATAGCCTGATGTTCAGTTACTGTAATAAAACTGTTCAGGTCTTGGTGTTGTTTAATACGTGCAAGATAGGATTCAGTGAGTTCTTGACTAGAATAATCGCCTGCGCGTAAGCCTTGAGCGATTTGGGCAAGGGTTTTAGTATGCATATGTTTTACCTTATTCTATGACTTTGGGCACAAGATATAAGCCTGCTTCAACTTGCGGAGCAATGGCCTGGAAGGCTTCCCGGTTATTAGTTTCAATAACTTGGTCAGGGCGTAAACGTTGTGCCTGATCAAGGGGGTGTGCCATAGGTGTGACATCATCAGTATTAACTGCGCTCATTTGAGCAACCAGGTCTAACATGCCGGAGAGATCTTGGGCATAAGATTCGGTGTCCTGAGCATCAATGCCCAAGCGCGCTAAATACGCAACTTTATTAACATCATCTACTGTTAACGACATTTTAACTCCATTACTCGGTGGGGTTCTTAGGTAGTTTAAGCGCCTTATATAGGCTTTGTTTTAAGCTTCTATAAAGACGAATAGCGCAATATGATACTTTATATCTTGCCCAAATACCTTATTGATTGATAAAGTAGTGGAATTTTCTATGAGTTCAGGAACAAGAATTAATGTTTAATAAACTTCGTGGCCTATTTTCAAATGATTTGTCAATTGACTTAGGGACAGCTAATACACTTATTTATATGCCGGGGCAAGGAATAGTCTTAAACGAACCTTCAGTAGTCGCTATCAAAGAAGATCGGATTCGTGGATCTAAAATGATTGCTGCGGTAGGCACAGAAGCTAAGCTAATGCTGGGTCGCACACCGGGGAATATAACCGCTATTCGTCCTTTGAAAGATGGCGTGATTGCTGATTTTGCAGTAACAGAACGTATGTTGCGTGAATTTATCAAAAAAGTGCATGAGAATAAATTTTTCCGGCCTAGTCCGCGTATTTTAATTTGTGTGCCTTGTGGTTCTACTCAAGTTGAGCGGCGAGCTATTCGTGAGTCGGCGGCAATGGCGGGTGCGCGTGAAGTTTATTTGATTGAAGAACCTATGTCAGCAGCAATCGGTGCGGGTATGCCGGTTGATGAAGCGCATGGTTCTATGGTTTTAGATATAGGGGGAGGGACTTCTGAAGTTGCCGTTATTTCTTTAAATGGGATTGTGTATTCGGCTTCCGTACGTATTGGTGGTGACCGTTTTGATGAGGCAATCATTAATTATGTGCGCAGAAATTACGGTACTTTAATTGGTGATGCAACGGCTGAGCGTATTAAAAAAGAAATAGGAACGGCCTATCCGGGCAGTGAGATTATGGAAATTGAGGTGAAAGGGCGTAATTTAGCAGAAGGTGTGCCGCGCGGTTTTACTTTAAATAGCAATGAAATTTTAGAAGCCTTACAAGAGCCATTATCTGGTATCGTTGGTGCAGTTAAAGTTGCTTTAGAGCAAACCCCGCCTGAACTTGGTGCGGATGTAGCAACAAGAGGTATTGTTTTAACGGGTGGTGGTGCTTTATTAAAAGATATAGACCGTCTTATTTCTGAAGAAACGGGCTTACCCTGCTATATTGCTGATGATCCACTAACTTGTGTCGCACGTGGTGGTGGCATGGTATTGGAAATGTTGGATGAAAAAGGCTTGTCTGCTTTTTCTTTGGAGTAGAATGATATCGCTTATTATTAATCCAGCTTTTGAATTTTAAGGCCACTTTTCATTTTTAATGGGTGTAGGATGAGCTGAGGAACGAAGCGCATCGCTTTGAATTGATACACTTCTAAATTGAGTGGCCGTGAGTTAGT
>NZ_CDSC02000147.1 GCF_001298715.1 Bathymodiolus azoricus thioautotrophic gill symbiont | reverse complement strand
TTAACAAAACTAGATTAACGCCTGCCCCATCCTCACCGTTTCACCTTCTTTGAGGTTTAGTTTGTTGTCTTTATTAGGCATGAGCATAATCACGGTTGAACCCATATTAAATCTACCCATTTCTTCACCTTTTTTGAGTTGAATATTCTGGTTTTGATAATCAAAATGTTTCACTTTTTTGGTATATGGTGGGGTAATTTGTCCATGCCATACCGTTTGCATTGAGCCAACAAAAATAGCTCCCACCAAAACAAACCCACAGATGCCAAACTCAGTCTCAAAATAACACACCACACGCTCATTACGAGCAAACAAACCATTGACACTTTGCACAGTTTTTTGATTGACTGAGAATAAATCACCAGGAATATAATCCATGGCAATCAATTTGCCATCATAAGGCATATGAATACGATGATAGTCTTTTGGTGAGAGGTAAATCGTAGTAAAAAAACCACTGGTAAATTCGCCTGCTTTCTCATTATTTGCCAACAACTGTACCACGCTGTAATTATGATTTTTTGCTTGCACGATTTGCGCATTGTTAATATTGCCAACTTGAGAAACAACACCATCTACAGGGCAGACAATTGAACACTTGGCAATCACTCTAGCACCAGGCTTTAGACTACGGGTAAAGAAGTCGTTAAAACTCTTGTAGTCTTCTACTTGCTCGCGTTGTGCCTCAGACAAATCTACTTGATAGGTTTTAACAAACCAGCGAATAAAGGTATTTTTAAGCCAAGTATTTTCAATGCGTGCAAAACGAAACATCAACTTTGAAAGCCAATGCTGTGGCAATAAGTATTGTAGCCAAATCATTTTAATTTTGATTGAATAAAGACAAGTGCGTTATTGAATTTCACTTCAATTTTTTCAGGGTTATTTCTAGCTTTATATTCAACATTGCCGTTATCAGCATGCGTATCACTAAGCACCAGTCGATGCGGAATACCTAAGAGCTCACTATCGGCAAACATAATACCGGCACGCTCTTTTCTATCGTCAAGCAATACTTCAATGCCAGCATCCAAATATTGCTGATATAAATTATCTGCTAAGTCTTTAACACGAGTGGATTTGTTGTAGTTGATCGGCACAATCACCACGCAAAAAGGTGCAATACTTGCTGGGAAAATAATACCCCTCTCATCATAATTTTGCTCAATTGCGGCTGCCACAACACGCGTAACACCAATACCATAACAACCCATCATCATCGTCACTGCTTTGCCAGATTCACCAATCACATTGGCGTTCATCGCTTTGGAGTACTTATCACCCAATTGGAAAATATGCCCCACTTCAATACCGCGTTTAATCACTAACTTACCCTTGCCATCGGGTGAAGCATCACCTGCAACAGCATTACGCAGGTCAGCCGTCTTAAACTTAATACCGTCCCACGCACAACCGGTCAAATGATAGTCCCATTGATTTGCACCACAGACAAAATCCACCATCACTTCGGCTGAATAATCTACAATCAAATCAATACTTAAATCTTTAATACCAATAAAACCTTTTTTCAAATCAAGTGACTTAATTTCCTCATCACTGGCAAATTCAAAATCACCCAATAAGTTTTGTGTTTTGATTTCATTTAGCTCGTGGTCACCACGAAGCGCTAAAGCCTTATAACCATTAGCCGTCTTAATAATTAATGTTTTTACACATTGCGCTTGCTCAACTTTTAAGAACTGTGCAACCTCTTCAATACTGGTTATCTTCTTCGTTAATACCTGTTTTTCACTGGCACTGGTACTGTTGGTTTTTTCTTGTTTAGAGAAAGCTACTTTTTCAATATTAGCAGCATAATCAGACTCATCAGAGAAGCAAATAGCATCTTCGCCAGACTCTGCCAACACATGAAATTCAATAGAACTCTCACCACCAATACTACCACTGTCTGCCAACACTGGGCGATAATTAAGTCCAAGACGCTCAAATATTTGGCAATAAGTGGCGTGCATTTTTTCAAATTCTGCCTGCATACTGTCCTTATCCAAATGAAACGAATACGCATCTTTCATAATAAACTCCCGCGAACGCATCACCCCAAAACGAGGGCGAATCTCATCACGAAACTTGGTTTGAATTTGATAAAAATTCATCGGCAGTTGCTTATAACTATTAAGATATTGACTAGCAAGATGGGTAACCACCTCCTCATGTGTTGGGCCTAGGCAGAATGCTCTATTATGTCTGTCATGAAAGCGTAATAATTCTGCACCGTATTCATCCCAACGCCCTGATTCTTGCCACAACTCTGCAGGTTGTGTAACAGGCATTAGCACTTCTTGTGCACCTGAGTTATTCATTTCTTCACGAATGATTTTCTCTACTTTTTGCAATACTCTCAAGCCCATCGGCAAATACGAATACAAGCCCGATGCAAGTTTAGAAATAAGCCCCGCACGAATCATCAATTGATGCGAAATAATCTGTGCATCATTTGGCGCTTCTTTTTGTGTTGGGATAAGAATTTGGCTGGTTTTCATTTATAATAGTCAAAACAAAAAATATGATTTTACCTATGCCTGATTTTCAAACGCTTTTAATTTACGCAATTCCTTTAATCTTTGCTATCACTGTGCATGAATTTGCTCACGGCTGGGTTGCCAATCAGCGTGGCGATTCCACTGCTAGAATGCTTGGTAGGCTGACTTTAAACCCGATTAAACACATTGACCCAGTGGGCACAATCTTAATGCCTGCGATCTTATTTTTCACAGGATCACCTTTTCTGTTTGGTTGGGCAAAGCCTGTCCCCATCAACTTTAACGCCCTTAAATCTCCAAAACAGGATATGATTTTAGTTGCCCTTGCTGGACCTGTGTCTAACTTTATAATGGCATTGTTATGGTTATTGGTTATTGTCTTTACACTCAACTTGCAATCTCAACTTTTAATAGATATGGCACACTTTGGTATTGCTATCAATCTAGTTTTGGGTGTGTTTAACTTGCTTCCCCTGCCACCACTGGATGGCTCTCGTGTGGTGAGTGCATTATTACCAAACCACTTGGCTTATCGGTATAATAAATTAGAAGCTTATGGTCTATATATCTTACTAGGTTTGTTGTTCTTGGGTATTTTTGAACGAGTAATCTTACCTATCGTTAACTTTATTTTAAATTATTTACTAGGACTATTAAATTAATATGTACACAGAAGAAGACTTAAATAATGCTGTAAAACAAACTATTTTCAACCAATCATCGGTTGACAATTTTAGACAATTTATTGCTACAAGCAAAAACACAAACCATGTAGATGAAGAAAATTTTAAGCTGATTGGTAGTTTCAACGATATTTTTGTTGTTATCGCTTGCTTATTATTGCTATTTTCCTCAGGATGGGTGTTAAACGCTATCCAAAATAACAGTGGTTATATTGTATTTCCAATCATTACATGGGGTTTAAGTGAATTTTTTGTCCGTAAAAGAAAAATGTCCTTGCCTGCCATTGTTTTATTAATTGCTTTTATTGGTGGCATATTCACTCTGTGTATGAATTTATTATCATTCTCAGAGAATATTAATATAACCATTGCCGCTTCCTTGTCAACATTGGGCGCCTATTTGCATTGGTTGCGCTTTAAAGTGCCAATTACAGTTGCCGTTGGAGCCACTTCGCTCATTGTTTTTTTAGTTGCACTCAGTATCTCCATTTTTCCTGAAACAAAAGATTATTTACTGCCAATTTTATTGATTTTTGGCATCATTACCTTTGTATTGGCTATGTTTTGGGATTATGCCGATATTCATAGAGTTACCTACAAATCTGATGTTGCTTTTTGGCTGCATCTAGCATCTGCTCCCTTAATTATTCACCCTATTTTTGGAATGCTTGGCGTGCTAGACGGTAATGAAAGTGTTAGCACCTTAATTATTGTGATTGCCTTGTATGTCTTTATGAGTTTATTGTCCATCGCTGTTGATAGACGCGCCTTTATGGTTTCCTCTATGGCGTATGTACTGTATGCAATTTCAAATATCTTAAAGACCTATGGAGACATTGGCTATAATTTTGCCTTAACAGGTGTATTAATTGGTGCCACACTGCTACTTTTATCGGCTTTCTGGCATCAAGCCAGAAGTGCTTTGTTAAATTTATTGCCAGAATCAATCAGCAAATATTTAGCACGAGTGTCAGACTAAGAAGAGCAACTCACCTCTAAATTTTTTGCCCAATCTGGCGCTTCTTGCGTATAACCTTCAAGATCTTGGTGTTCAGAAAATGGGCTACTCAGTAAAGTAAATAGCGTGTCAATCTCACCATAATCCTTGTCATCTTCTGCTTTTCGAATGGCAACCTCTGCCAAATAATTACGCAAAATATACTTGGGATTTACGCTCTTTATCATCTCTATTCTATTCGGATTATCTTCCTGTGCAATGCGCTTATCATACAACTTAATCCACGCATCAAAATCAGTGTCCTGCGTTAATTTATCTATATCAGACAACTGTCTTAATGAATTACTATAGTCTTTTTTATGTTGATACAGCACTTCAAAAAATTGACCGATTAGTACATTATCTTGCTCGTCCTTTTGAGTGAAACCGAACTTTTTTCGCATCAATGTTGAATAAGCCTTGACCAAATATGGCTGATAATTATCTAAAACGGTTTTGGCTTGCTTAACTTCTATCAAACTGCTCAAACTGTCCGCCAATTGAGATAAATTCCACAAACCGATCCCCGGCTGTTGATCAAAAGCATAGCGCCCTTCGTGATCGGAGTGATTGCAGATGAATTTAGGATTGTAGGTTTCTAAAAATCCAAAAGGCCCATAATCAATCGTCAAGCCAAGAATAGACATATTATCAGTATTCATTACTCCGTGTGCAAAGCCTTGGGCTTGCCAATGGGCAATCATTTTGGCAGTGCGCTCCACCACTTCATTGAAAAAATCAACATATTTTTGCACGCCTTGACACTGCGGATAATAATGCTCAATAACAAAATCAGCCAATTTTTTAACCTCGGTTTTTTGCCCAAGGGCAGCAAACCACTCAAAATGACCAAAACGAATATGACTGGATGCCGTGCGCATTACAATCGCCCCCGTTTCAATGTTTTCTCGATAAACCTCGGTCTCACTTCCCACCAAAGTTAATGCCTCAGTAGTGGCAATATTCAGCCCTTGCATAGCAATGGAACAAAGGTATTCACGAATAGAGGAGCGCAGCACTGCCCGTCCATCTGCCCCTCTTGAATAAGGCGTTTTTCCCGCCCCTTTGAGTGAAAACTCGTGGCTGTGTATCTGCCCTTGTAAAGGGGGATTGTGTAGCACTTGCCCAATCAGACAACTGCGCCCATCACCCAACTGCCCTGCAAAATGTCCAAATTGATGCCCTGCATAAACACTGGCAATTGGCGACACCCCTTGAAAAAATTTCTCACCTGAGGCAATTTTAAGCAAAGTCTGGCTGTCCCAGTCTAAACCAAGCTTACGATAAAGTGCTTGATTTTTATGAATTAAGAAAGTATTTTTTAACGGCTGGCATTCAATTTCTGAAAAGAAATTCTCACCCAGCGTGGCAAAATCCAAAGTGCTATTGTCCAAGTTTTGACCTGAGTAATTCATTCAACAGTTTAGGGTTTGCCTTGCCCTGCGTGGCTTTCATTGCTTGACCTACAAAGAAGCCTAAGATTTTTTCATTGCCCGATTTAAATTGTGCCACTTGCGGTGCGTTATTTTCAATAATCTCATCTACAATCTGCTCAATGGCATTCGTGTCTGTCATTTGTTTAAGCCCTTTGGCGTCAATAATCTCATCGGCGTTGCCCTCACCCTCCCACATGGCTTTAAACACATCTTTGGCAATTTTCCCTGAAATAGTGTCATCGCCAATACGCCCAATCAATAGCGATAAATCTTGTGCTGATACGGGAGATTTTTCGATTTCGATTTGGTTTTTATTGAGTAAAGCACTCAATTCACCCATCACCCAATTGGCACATAATTTGGCATTTGATTCATTACCTTTGAGCATAATTTCAAAATAATCTGCCAACGATTTCTGCGAAGTGAGTACATCTGCATCATACTCACTTAGCCCCAATTGCTTAATAAAACGCGCCTTTTTTTCAAGTGGCAATTCTGGCAATTGTGCTTTAATGGTTGCCAATAACGCATCTGAGATTTCAACAGGCAATAAATCTGGGTCTGGAAAATAGCGATAATCATTCGCCTCTTCTTTAGAACGCATAGAGCGGGTTTCGTGCTTTACCGAATCATACAAACGGGTTTCCTGCGCCACGCTACCCCCTTCTTCCAAAATATCTCGCTGTCTTTCCACCTCTAAATTAATAGCTTTTTCCAAAAATTTAAATGAATTGATGTTCTTAAGCTCCGCCCGAGTGCCCAATGCCTCTTGCCCCAGCGGACGAATAGACACATTGGCATCACAACGAAACGAGCCCTGTGCCATATTACCATCACAAATATCAAGATACTGCACCAACGCATGAATTTTCTTGGCATACGCCACCGCCTCTTTGGCACTGCGCATATCAGGATCAGAAACAATTTCTAACAAGGGCGTTCCTGCACGATTTAAATCAATCGCCGTGTCATCATCAAACATATCATGCACCGATTTACCCGCATCCTCCTCCAAATGCGCCCGAGTAATACCAATGGTTTTTACCCCCTCATCCATCCCAATGTCTATTGCCCCCTCACCCACAATCGGTAAATCCAATTGTGAAATCTGATAACCCTTAGGCAAATCAGGGTAAAAATAATTTTTCCGATCAAACACATTGCGTTGATTGATATGCGCATCAACCGCCAAACCAAAGGTAATCGCCTTATTTACCACCTCAACATTCAATACCGGTAGCACCCCCGGCAGCCCCAAATCCACCGCACACGCCTGCGAGTTCGGCTGCGCCCCAAACTGAGTAGAGGCCGCCGAAAATATCTTAGATTTTGTATTTAATTGCGCATGAATCTCTAGCCCGATAACTGTTTCCCATTCCATATTGTATTCCTAATTAATGACCCATATATTTTCCTAAAAACTTCCCCACCAATGCATTTAAAAATATATTATTTTTTAATGCTTTTTGGTGAACCAATTTGTGTAATTTTGGACTAATACACACATTGACAACTAGTTTTGTGCTTCCCTATTTAACTGCTTACAAGTGTCAATATAATGATTGACACTGTCTTGAAAATTTCTCTCCAAATTCTCCACCGTATCTACCTCAAATGTAGCCAAGTCATCAATCATCTCTAACTTGCCAAAAAAGCATTTATCCTTGTTAGAATGCTCAACACTTGTCGACATAGTTTTTATATTCAATGAGACCTTTGCATAAATTAGGGATGATTGACAAAACCCAATTTTTACCCACTTGGTGATTTCTTTAAACCTTGTCCTAACAGGGCTAAGGCCGGGTTTAAAGAAATCACCAAGTGGGTAAAAAGTGGGTTTATGATGATTACTCCTATTTATGCAAAGGTCTCTCAATAACATTACTCACAATAACTTCTTTAATTTTAGTTTAAATATTTATTCATCATTGGTGAATT
>NZ_CDSC02000081.1 GCF_001298715.1 Bathymodiolus azoricus thioautotrophic gill symbiont | reverse complement strand
AATTACAAAAGGATTCATTCAGTCATTGGGTATATTACACCTGTTCAGAATATGGCTGAATTGAAAAAAGTGGCTTGAAATGTGTCTAAGTTGACTGGACCATTACAGTTTGGGTGGTGTTAAAACGAGAATATAACGGTACATTTCATAATATCAACACCAGCCCCTTGCATCGCTATGTAGATGAGTTTGTATTTAGATTTAACGAGGGTAATTGCCAAATTGACACAATGGATAGAATGGTATCGTTATTCAAGGGTATTGGTGATAATAGGATTAGTTATAAGGAATTGACGGGGTAGGTTATGGCGAAAAAATTAAATGAAAGGGATACTGAAAACATAGTCAGACAGCACTTTCAAAAAGACAAGTTATTTAAAAATATTACCTTTGAAGAGCAGTCATCTAAAAATCCAAGAATAACCAAACTACTTAAAAACGCTTCTAAAAATGGTAGTGGCATAGGCAAGCCTGAATTTTTAATTTCAATAGATGATGAAAAAGATTTATTAATTGTTGTTGAGTGTAAGGCAGATATTTTAAAACACGAAAGCAAAAACAGAGATGAATTTGCAGATTTTGCGGTAGATGGGGTTTTGCTTTACTCCTCTTATTTGTCAAAAGAATATAATGTTTTATCCTTAGCGGTTAGTGGTGTAGAAAAAGATAATATAAAAGTTTCTTATTTTTTACAAAAAACAGGTTTAAGTGATGTAGAGCAAATTTTTGGAAACAAACTGTTGTCACTGGATGATATTCTTGCAGGATTCAAGCAAGATGAAGCTAGAAAAAATGAAAAATACAAGGAATTGCTAGAATATTCGCAAATACTAAACGAGCAGTTGCATAAGTTAAAAATCAAAGAAGATAAAAGAAGCCTACTTGTTAGTGGTGTTTTGATTGCCTTAGATAATAAAGATTTTTACAGAGATTATGTCGGCATGAGTAGTAATAAAATTCTTTCTAGCGCATTGGTTGAAATCATAAAAGAGCAGTTAAAAACTGAAGACTTACAGGGGGATAAAATTGATAGGTTGATGGAAAATTATAATTTTATTGCAACTCACCCTAGTTTAAAAAAACTTCAAAAATCAAAAGAATTAAAAACCCTGAGAGAATTAATAAATGATATTGACGAAAATATAAATGGCTATGTTAGAACCTATAAATATTATGATGTTTTAGGTCAGTTTTATATAGAATTTTTAAGGTATTCAAACAGTGATAAAGGCTTAGGAATTGTTTTAACGCCCCCGCATATTACAGATTTTTTTACCGATATTGTGGATATAAAAACCGATGATGTGGTTTTGGATAATTGCACTGGCACAGGTGGTTTTCTAGTATCGGCTATGAAAAATATGATTGATAAGTGTAATGGTGATTCATCACAAGAAAATAGTATAAAACAACATCAATTATATGGCATCGAATATCAACCTGAAATGTATCCATTGGCAGTATCTAATATGTTTTTACACGGCGATGGTAAAAGTAATATTTTAAGTGGTAGTTGTTTTGATGAAGATATTATAAAAACCATTAAAACTAAAAAGCCTACGGTTGGTTTTTTAAACCCTCCATATAAATCAGACAAATCAGACGTAGAAGAATTTGAATTTGTTTTAAATAACTTAGAATGCCTAGAAAAAAAGAGTTTGTGTGTTGCTATTATTCCTATGAGTTGTGCTTTAGCCCAAAAAGGCGAAAGGCTAAGATTAAAAGAAAAATTGCTATCTAAACACACATTAAAAGCCGTTTTTTCTATGCCTAATGAATTATTTAAAAATTCAAAAGTAGGGGTTGTTACTTGTATTATGGTTTTTGAAGCACGCATCCCTCAACCCAAAAACAAAAAAACCTTTTTTGGATATTTTAAAGATGATGGATTTTTTAACAAAAAAACCAAAGGCAGATTTGATTATGACAATAAATGGATAGATATTAAAGATACTTGGCTAAGTTTGTATTTTAATAATGAAGAGAAAGTTGGTTTTAGCAAAACTAAAAAAGTAACAGCAAAAGATGAATGGTGTGCTGAGGCTTATATGGAAACTGATTATTCAACGCTTACACAAGATGATTTTCAAAAAGTTTTAAAAAAATATGTTGCTTTTAATGTATTAAATGATGAATAAAATAAAAACAATCCCCTTAAATAAAATATTCAATATATCCTATGGGAGTCAATTAGATTTAAACAAATTAGAAATAGATTTAAAGAATGGCATAAATTTTATCTCAAGAAGTAGAGAAAATTTAGGAGTTCAAACAAAAATCAAAAAGCTTTCTAATAAAACGTTATTCAAAAAGGGTAGTATTACAGTAACTTTGGGTGGTTCATATTTATTATCATCGTTCGTTCAAAAAGAAGATTTTTATACTGCACAAAATATAAAAGTTTTAATACCTAAGCAGCCTTTAAATGATGCACAAAAAAAGTTTTATTGTTATGCGATAGAGCACAATAGATTTAGATATACATCACACGGTAGAGAGGCAAATAAAACATTAGATGATTTATTGGTTCCGTCATTAGATAGCATTCCAGATTGGGTCAATACATCAAAAATTAAAACTCCAAATAGAAAAGCAGTGTTGAATAAACAATTAACTTTAGATATAGAAAATTGGCAAAAATTTGATTATTCTGAAATTTTTAATATAAAGAAAGGAAATACACCAAAAAAACAAAACGATGGAAGTGTGTTTTTAGTTAGTGCAACAGGTTTAAATAATGGCGTATCTAAAACTGTGGCGAGTGCAACTAATCCAAATAAAAGAGGATTGATTACAGTTTCGTCAAATGGTGCAGTTGGTGATGCCTTCTATCAAAATCAAGATTTTTATGCAACTGGTGATGTAAATATTTTATTCCCTAATTTTGACTGCAATCAGTTCGTAGCTATGTTTTTAATTACAGTTATTAGACAAGAGAAGTTTAGATTTAATTATGGTAGAAAGTGGGGGAAAGAGAAAATGTTGTCTCATAAAATAAAACTTCCAGTAAATAAAAACAACCAACCAGACTGGCAATTTATGGAAGATTACATAAAATCACTGCCCTACTCAAAATCACTATGACAACCCTAAAACAAATAGTAAAACCCCTAAAAGAAGTTTTACTATCCAAGCCAAAAACCAAAGTCAAATACGAAAACAAGAAGCCTACAAAGGCTGATAAAAATCAGAAGTGGCAACTAAAGGAAAGAACTTAAGGCAGGATTGTTAAATTAATC
>NZ_CDSC02000151.1 GCF_001298715.1 Bathymodiolus azoricus thioautotrophic gill symbiont | reverse complement strand
CTTCTGTGTTGTTACTCACCACTTTTGAAAGCGCTTCAGCAGCGGACTCATCCGTCATCACGACAAACTTAGGCTGGAATTTTTCACACAGTGTTTGCATTTTTTGCCAGTTAGTGTGAGCACTTAAGGCAAAAATATTAAATTTATCAGGATGTAGTGCTACCACTGATAGCGTACTATCGCCAATTGAGCCTGTTGCGCCTAGAACCGTGATATTTTTCATAACAAAAATATTAAACCTATTACAAAGATTGGTGTGGCAGCTAAAAGCCCGTCAATGCGGTCTAATACTCCGCCATGTCCAGGCAAAATATTGCCAGAGTCTTTGACGCCTGCTTCACGCTTGTAGATGCTCTCATACAAGTCGCCCACTACAGAAAAGACACCAGTGATCAGCGCAAGCAGTAAGAATTTCCAATTTGTTTCATTGTAAAAATACATCCATGCACCAGTAATTAAAAGTACGCCTATTAAGCCACCAACAACGCCTTCAACGGTTTTCCCTCCACTTAACCTGGGCGCAAGTTTGTGTTTGCCAAAGGCTTTGCCTGAGAAATAAGCAAAACTATCTGCGCCCCAAACAATTAAAAACAATAACAATATCAAGTAAGGCTTAAAAACAAACAAACAAAACAAAGGGGTGAACAAAAATATGGCCTTAATAGGCGTAAAAATATCCAGAGGCTTTGATCTTGGATAGTTTACAACCATCCAAAAGTTATTAGCCCACCAAAGCAACACGACCGCTAGTGCATAAGCATATGCTATTTTTGTGAATGTAAGATAATAAAAAATTGCTGGTGAAATTATCGTAATATAACTACCGAGTGCCAACATAATGATGCTAATAATTTTATTTGTGGTTGAAATTTGGATAAGTTTAAGGAATTCATACATACTTATCACAACCGTCATAATTATGAATAGTTCAAAACTAATTGGCAATTCAAATAACAAGAACAATATTAGCGGTATTGAAACTAAAGTGGTTAGTATTCTTTTAGACAGTTCACTCATCTCGCCCTCCGTAGCGTCTATCACGCTGATTAAAGCTTTCAACTGCCTTGTTTAATTCCCCTGTATTAAAATCAGGCCAAAGTGTGCTGGTAAAATATAATTCGCTATAAGCAATATCCCAAAGTAAAAAATTACTGATGCGTTGCTCGCCACTGCTACGAATGAGTAAATCTACGGCATTATTCTCTAATGATAAATATTGTGCAAAGTTTTGTTCACTTAACGTATCAGCATCCACCCCATTGGCAATTGCTTGCTTGCAAGCGTTGACAATATCCCACCTGCCGCCATAGTTAGCAGCAATCACTAAGGTTAGCCCCGTATTGTCTGCTAATAAGGCTTGTGCTTCTACTGCAGTTTTTTGTACAGCATCAGGAAATAGCGATAGTTTGCCAATAATTTTGAGTCGGACATTGTATTTTTTGAGCTTTTTAACCTCTTGTTTGAGCACGCTTAAAAATAATTTAAACAATAAAGTTACTTCTTTTTCGCAACGGTTTTTATTTTCACTGCTAAAGGCAAACAAGGTGAGTGTTTGCACGCCGAGTACACTACAATGTTTAACAATATTTCGCACTGCATCCACCCCTTTTTTATGCCCTGCAATACGGGGCAATTTGCGTTTTTTTGCCCAGCGACCGTTGCCGTCCATAATAATTGCAATATGTTTAGGGATATTCATAAATGCAGATTTTACCGTAATTCGGTATAATTCAAACTTATGAGTTTAGCGAAAAGAATTATTCCTTGTCTTGATGTGCGTGATGGTCGCGTGGTCAAGGGTGTACAGTTTGTAGATATTAAAGATGCAGGTGATCCCGTTGAGGTAGCTAAGCGCTATGATTTAGAGGGCGCTGATGAGATTACTTTTTTGGACATTACTGCTACGAGCGAGGATAGAGGTACCACGGTACATATGGTTGAGGCGATTGCTAATCAGGTGTTTATTCCTTTGACTGTGGGCGGAGGTATCCGCAAAGCGCGCGATGTGCGCGATATGTTAAATGCAGGTGCAGATAAGGTGGCAGTAAATTCTGCGGCCATTTTTAACCCCCGTTTAATCAACCAACTCAGTGAAGAGTTTGGCTCTCAGTGTATTGTGATTGCGATTGATGCTAAAAAAGTAGCTGCAGGCAAGTGGGAGATTTTCACTCATGGTGGGCGTAAATCAACAGGTATTGATGCACTTGAATGGGCGGTAAAAATGACACAAGGTGAGAACGGTGCTGGTGAGGTGCTATTGACATCAATGGATTGCGACGGTGTTAAGGCAGGGTTTGATTTAGTGCTTACCAGGGCAGTAGCAAATGCAGTTGATGTGCCAGTGATTGCCTCTGGCGGTGTGGGTAATTTAGAACACTTATCTGAAGGCGTTTTACAAGGCGGTGCAGACGGGGTATTGGCCGCTAGTATTTTTCATTTTGGTGAATATACTATCGAGCAGGCTAAGCAGGCCATGCAAGAAAATGGCATAGAAGTTAGGTTGTAAAGCTACCTAATAATATCAAAACTTGAGTCAATGCTTAACTCAAAAGTTTTTGGTGTGATAGTGGGGTTAATAGCCAATTGGTCGAAGGTAATGGTGATAATTTGCCCAAGTTCATTATCTAGTGAAATAGCACGCAACAAACCATCTGTAAAGCCAAACTCTATTGGCTGACTGTATGTGTTTGTTGCTAAGTACCAATCAATGCCGCCTTCACTATGAGAAAATTTTGGCGTATTCTTGAGGGAATCAGGTCTGTTAATCAGCCAATAGAGCGGCGTTTTAGAAAGGTCTTTTTTTTCTTGTAAAACAGCCTGCTCAAGCTCGGTATCAATTTGCCATAATTCGTGATTGTTCAGTAGCAATATTTGGTCGTTGGGTTTTTTCGTGTGCCAGAATAATTTTTTTGGACGCTGAAATGCAAAACTACCTGTCGTGCTACTTATCAATGTAAAGCCTTCGTCATAAACTGTTTGTGAGAAGTTGGCTTTCAGCGACTCTACCGAATTGAAAAACTCAAAGAACTGGTTGGTTTTGCTATTGCCACTGATGGCAACATTTGCCCATAAGGCGGTGATTAGAATGAATATTTTAATTTTCATCAATTGGTCCCGGTGCTAATACTTGCCGATTGCCTGCACTATTCATGCCACTAACAACACCTGCTGCTTCCATGTCTTCAATAATACGCGCCGCACGATTGTAGCCAATACGCAAGCGTCGTTGTAGGCTTGAAATAGAGGCTCTGCGTGTTGAGGTAACAATCTGCACTGATTTATCATACAATTCATCCGTCTCACCTACATGCTCCCCAGTGCCTTCATGCGAATCAGTGGATTCGCTATGAGAGTTTACAACACTATTAAGATAATTGGTTTGTGAATGTTCACGCAAGAAACCAACCACATTTGCAATCTCATCATCGCTAACAAAAGCACCATGCACACGAGATAGATGTGAGATGCCTGGTGTCATATAAAGCATATCACCCATGCCTAACAATTGCTCTGCACCGCCTTGGTCAAGAATGGTGCGAGAGTCAACTTTTGAAGTAACTTTAAAAGCAATGCGAGAAGGTACATTGGATTTAATAAGTCCGGTAATCACATCAACACTTGGGCGCTGAGTGGCAATAATTAAATGAATGCCTGCAGCACGCGCCTTTTGTGCAAGACGGATAATAAGTGCTTCTACACGCTTAGCCTTAGTACGATCTTCTTGTTGCAGTGCACCTAACATATCGGCGTATTCATCAATCACCAACATAATCAGTGGTAATGACTCTAATTCAGGTGCGCTCTCGCCTTCTTCAGCGGTTTCTTCTTTAAAAGACGGGTCAAGTAAGGGCGAGTTTTTCTTTTTGGCTTTTTCAAGTTTTTCGTTAAAGCCCTCAATATTACGCACCCCAAATGTAGCCAATAGTGAATAACGACGCTCCATTTCATTCACACACCACCACAGTGCAGAAGCCGCTTGATTCATATCAGTGATAACGGGGGTTAGCAAGTGAGGCACATCGTTGTAACAAGACAGCTCAACAATTTTAGGGTCAATCATAATGATACGCACTTGCTCTGGTGTGGCTTTATACAGCACACTTAAAATCATTGCGTTCAAGCCAACAGATTTCCCCATTCCTGTTGATCCTGCTACTAACAAGTGTGGCATTTTTGCCAAATTTGCGACCACGGGCTGACCGTTAATATCTTTACCAAGCCCCATGGTAAGCATAGAAGGTGAGTTATTAAATTCATTAGAAGATAAAACCTCTTTAAGTCCAATCATTTCTCGCTGGGTATTTGGAATTTCTAAACCAATAACAGGTTTACCTGGAATAACATCAACAATACGAACGCTTTCAACCAACAAGGCGCGAGCAAGGTCTTTGTTCAGGTTCATAATTTGTGATACTTTTACGCCTGGTGCCAGTGATAACTCAAACTGTGTGATTACTGGACCGGGTGTGACCGCGGTGATACTGACATCAAAGCCGAAATCTTTGAGTTTGATTTCCACTTGCTGTGACATTTCTTCAATTTCTTTTTCAGAGTAACCCTTGGTGTTCTTTTTAATATCATCAAGTAGTGACAAATCAGGCAGACCCGTTAATGTTTTATTATTAGGCAGGCTGGCGTTGTTTGTAGTAGCTGTGGTTTTTCTCTTTACTGGTTTTGTTTTAGCAGACCTTAGCTTGCCAAATAGGCCTATTTTTTTGGCTGCTAGCTTTGATGTAGGCGTAATGGTCGCTTTAGCTTTAGAGCTTTTCATTTTGAATTTTGCAAACAAAGTGGCAATGAAGGCAAAGACATTTTTCCATAGTGGCGGGCTAGCAATACCAGTGCTAATCATAATAACGCCAAGATAAACAACAATGGATATTGAGCCAAATAATACGCCAAAGTAGTTGTGTAATATATTGCCAATATCACCACCTGCAGGGCCCTTGTTTGTGGAAAGTTGTGCAAGTAATGCAAGTAATGCTGAAAACGAGATAATCAGTACAATCGTTGCAATAAATCGAACTCTAGCCACATTGGGGTTGGCAGGCTTTTGCTCAGCATTTTTGTGGATTTTATAACCCAGCCAAATTAATGAGATTGGAATCAGGTAGGCGCTATAACCTAAAAATGATAAGCCAATATCACTTAAGTAGGCGCCAACAATCCCTGCTGAATTTGTTATTGGCTCTTCAAGTGCGCTAGACAGTGGTGTTTCTATTGGTGAATGAGATATAAGCGCAACAAGGAATACTAAGCCGAAGGTGGTAAGTGCGATAAAAAATATCTCGCTTTTTATGCGTGAGCGAGGCTGGGAAATATTGCGAGAGGTGAGTTTGTTATTTTTTTTCAAGGTGATTTGTGTTTGCTTTATAATAGCTATTTTAATTTGTATAAGTATAAAGGATTGGTATTTAAATGAGCAAGAATAAACACTGTAAAGTTTTAATTGTTGGTTCTGGCCCTGCGGGTTATTCTGCGGCTATTTATGCGGCCAGAGCAAACCTTAACCCAGTTATTGTTAGCGGTATGGAGCAAGGGGGTCAGTTAATGAGCACCACCGATGTGGATAATTGGCCGGGTGACAATGAAGGTGTGCAAGGCCCTGATTTAATGACGCGTATGCAGCAACACGCCGAGCGTTTTAACACTGAAATTATTAATGACACTATTACTGAAGTTGATTTTTCATCTAAGCCTTTTAAATTAAACAGTGCTGATACAACTTACACTGCTGATGCTGTGATTATTGCCACAGGCGCAAGTGCGCGTTACTTAGGTCTAGAATCAGAAGAAGCCTTCAAAGGTAGAGGTGTAAGCGCTTGTGCAACTTGCGATGGTTTCTTTTATCGTGGGCAGAAGGTTGCTGTGATTGGTGGAGGTAATACCGCAGTAGAGGAGGCATTGTTCTTATCAAACATAGCAGACCATGTTACTATTGTGCATCGTAGAGATAAATTCTCTAGTGAAAAGATTTTGTCTGAGCAACTTATTAAGAAGTCAAAAACGGGCAATATTACCATTGAATACAATAACAACCTTGATGAGGTATTGGGCGATGATGCAGGCGTGACAGGGTTGAGGCTGAAGAACAATGATGGCAGCACTAAAGATATTGATGTGCATGGTGTGTTTATTGCTATTGGGCATACACCAAATACGGGTATTTTTGAAGGCAGTGTAGAAATGAATCATGGCTATATTCAGATACAAAGTGGCACACAAGGCAATGCTACTCAGACCAGTGTTGAAGGGGTATTTGCAGCGGGAGATGTGGCAGACCATATTTATCGTCAAGCCATTACTTCAGCAGGTTCAGGCTGTATGGCAGCACTTGATGCTGAAAGATTTTTAGGTGAATAGTTTTAATTATAGGTATAATGCCATCTTTGTCGTAAGGCCACATAGCTCAGTTGGTAGAGCAAGGGACTGAAAATCCCTGTGTCCCTAGTTCAATTCTAGGTGTGGCCACCATATTTTTTAAAAAAGCCCGTATCTTTACGGGCTTTTTTTATTTGTGCTCTACAAAACTATATTAGAATTTATATATATACTAGACTTGTAATATTATATTTTCGTGATATAATATTCACATGTCACCATTTCTCCCCCAATGAAATTTTATCCTCTCCTCAAGTAGATAAATAAATGGTGACATACTAATTCCTCTAAAACCCTTGCTCTGGCAAGGGTTTTTTTTGGATTATCAGTAATTAGTCGCCCCTTAAAAACCACTCCAAACAAACCAAAACCACCCCATTTTGCCAACCATCC